>JAAFIN010000345.1 GCA_013297825.1 Cytophagales bacterium | reverse complement strand
CTAACTCGCTAAGATGTATTCTATATTTTGTCATAATTGTTTGTTTTTTGTTTTTTTGGCAAATATAATCCATTTTTAACAAATATGAATACCACACACTAACAGACATTTTAATTTTTATTGAACATTAGTTTGATTTTTTAATTTTTTTGCTGTTTTTTAATTTTAAAAATCACAAAAAAACAAAAAAAATGCTTTCTTTCAAAAAAATGTTTTTTATTATTAAATTTTAAAACTTAATTTTGAGGAAATTAAAAAATCTTAAAATTATTTTTTTACTACAAATTTATTAAAAAAAATATGACAAACGAACCTGAAAATTCTGATAATCTCAATCTTGACGACTTCAATCTTGATGATTTTCAACTTGATGACATTACTCCTTCGGAAAACGTAGAATTGCAAGACCTTTCGCATATTTCTGCCCTTGATTTGGATATATTTGTTCCTGCAACAATTACCGAAATTGTGCAGGCAATCAATTACCAACAATTTTTTGCAAAAGTAGGAGAACTTGAAGCATACGAAGACAATGGTTTGTATTGGGTGCGTGAAAAACTTGCATCAACAGAAGATGAAAATGGTAAGGAACAAAACAACTACGCTCAAGAAGTTTTGATTTTGGAAGATTTTAATTATAATTTCTTTTATTTTGAAATGGGTGAAAAAAACGAAGAAAAAGGATACAGACGTTGTGAAATGCGTTTTTATCGCAATTATCACGAAGAAGGACATTTATTTTTGTACAGCGTAACCCAAATTATAGAGGACGAATATCCACGTTTTTATGCAGGATTTGGCTATCAAAATGAAAATTATTTGATGACTTTACCTGAAAATAAATTCCCTAAAAATTTGGGTGCATATCATTTTTATAAAAATACTTTGTTTTCGCTTAATGCTGAAAAATGCAATCTCATAATGCCTCATATTGAGTTTATTCTACACGAAAATCGCAATTTCAAACTTTTTCACAAACTCAGCGAAAAATATTCGGAATATTTGGCTGAAAATGACGGTGTGCAATCTGCTGAAATTATAGATGCTGAATCTCTTTTTAGATACATCACAAATGGCTATTTTTTGGCAAAATACAATGTGGAAACACAACGATATGATTATGAGTATTGTAAAATTTAATTAAATAAAGCCCCAAACCTCAAAATACTTTTTTACAAATAAATACAAATAAAATTTTAAAATATAAAATTTTTATTTGTATTTATTACTTTAAAAAATTAAATACCAAATAATTTTTCTGCATTTTGGGTGGTAATTTCTTGCATTTTTTCAGTAGAAACCCCTTGAAATTCTGCTAATTTTTGGGCAATAAGTGGAATATACGAACTTTCATTGCGTTTGCCTCTATGCGGAACAGGCGACAAATATGGGCTATCTGTTTCCAAAATCAAATATTCCGCAGGAATATGTGGCAA
Organism: Cytophagales bacterium; assembly: GCA_013297825.1. Classification (GTDB taxonomy): domain Bacteria; phylum Bacteroidota; class Bacteroidia; order Cytophagales; family Microscillaceae; genus JAAFIN01. Next base: position 1,819 of record JAAFIN010000345.1, on the reverse strand, counting down.
TACTTCATCAAGACCGCTTTTTTTGTAAGTAGCCACGCCCCCAATGCCCATCATAAAACCACCCAATTCCATAATGGATTTTGCGGTGTCCAAACTCCCATTAAAACAATGAAAAACACCCTTCAAAGTACCATCTTGCAATTCTGAAAGCATTTCTAAGGTTTCTTTTACAGATTCTCTACAATGAATAATAATAGGCAAATTATGATTTTTGGCAAGTTGAACTTGATATTTAAAAGCAATTTTTTGCTGTTCCCAAAAAGTTTTGTCCCAATGCAAATCTGTCCCCATTTCGCCAATAGCACATATTTTTAAAGGATTTTTTTCTTTTTCTTTCAAAAAATCTGTTATAATTTGCAATTCTTTTTCAAAATCTGCTTTTACGTGGCAAGGGTGCAATCCAACCGTTGGAAAACAATTTTGAGGGTATTTTTCGCATAAATCCCACATATTTTTGAGGCTTGCACTATCAATATTGGGCAAAATCATTTTCTTTACATTTTGTGCTACTGCGTTGGTTATAACTGCATCTATATCGTTTTTGAATTGCTCTGAAAATAAATGTGTATGTGTGTCTATAAAATAAGGCATTTTTTTTGAATTATAAATTATGAATGAAACAGCCAAAGTCTGAATCAGGATTTTCAGGATTTGAAGATTAACAGGATTGAACACAAATTAAACCTCAAACTTTGAACCTTAAACTTTGAACCTTGAACTTTTGAACTTTTAAACTTTTGAACTTTGAACACAAAATTACTAATATTTTTATATTTTTCTTGTCTTTTGATATTTGCTTGTACGCCAAAAAAAGAAAAAAAAATATCTGAACAACAAATTCAATCCATAGAAAACAAACAAATTTTATTAAAAAAAACCAAATTAGACCTTATTTTTCAGGAATTGGTCAAAGAAAAAAATTTTAATGGTGCGTTTTTTTGGCGTGAAAAAGATAAAATTGTGTTGGAACAAAGTTATGGTTTTGCAAAAAAAAATATTCCGCTTAATCTTACACATTCGTATTTTTTGGGTAATATGACCGAAACTTTCACCGCTTTGGGCATTTTTTATTTGGAAAAAAAAGGCTTGTTAGGGCGTGGAGATAGTATTTTGAAATACATCAATCAATTTCCATATCCTAATCTCAAAATTTATCATCTTTTACAACATACTTCTGGGTTGCCTGATTTCAAAAATGCTTTTCTCAAAGATAACAATTCTTTGCTAACCTACGCAACCAATCGCAATGTGTTGGATTGGGTTGTGGTTGAAAAACCGCCTCTTACGCATCTTTCAGGAGAAAAAATACAATTTAGCAATACAAATTATGTGATTTTGGCAAGGGTTATTGAGCTTGTAAGCCAACAAAATTTTTCAGATTTTTTGGAAAAAACATTTTTCAAACCGCTTGATATGTCGCAAGCAAGTGTTTTGACTTACCGAAAACCAAACGAACATTTATTGAAAGGACAGGATTTTAGGAAAAATATTTTTTTAGATGATTCGCCTTTTATGTATGTGCAGGGAAGTGAAGGCGTGTGTGCGTCTGCGTTGGATTTGCAAAAATGGGACAATGCACTACACAATCCAAAAGGTTTGTTTTACGAATTATCCCAAAATCTACGACAAACGCCTCCTATTTCGCCTCCTTCGCAAGCATCAGGTTGGGCGGTGAATGGACAATTTTTTTTTAAACAAGGCAATAATATGGGCTACAAGACTGCTTTTTATTATTTTCCGAATGAAAATCGCACTTTTATTTTGCTTTCTAATAACAATGCTGATAAGTTTAATGAGATTCTTAAAATGGTGTATGGAG
>JAAFIN010000344.1 GCA_013297825.1 Cytophagales bacterium | reverse complement strand
TGAAATTTGGCATTTCCAAAAAAATCATTCTTAATTTTTCGTAAAATAACGATTTATCTTCTATATCCAGAAGCATAATATCGTGTTTTATTTTTTGCGTAAATTTTTCATCAAACCTAAAATCCATTACTGCAATCAAAAAAACACTTGGTAATTTGAAATCCCAAACAAAATTTTCTTTTTTGTTGTCTTTTTTGGCTTGTTCTTGAATGACAGAAGATGTGTAATATAAAGCTCTATCTTTGAAATAAATTTGCTTTGCTTTTTGCATTTCCACAATAAAATTATCGCCTTTTTCATTTTCGCAAAAAATATCAAAAATAGCTTTTCTGTCAGTTTCTCTTTTGCCAAGATGTTCATTTTTGAGAAAATTAACATTACTTATTTTGACTTCATTGCCCAAAAGTGCATTCAAGAAATCAATCAATAAATCTTTGTTGTCTTCCTCTCCAAAAAACTTTTTAAATCCAAAATCTGTGTATGGATTCATGAAAACTTCTAAATCTTCTGCCATTTTATTTGTTTTTATTTTCACAAAATTACAAAATATTTTTTTTAAAGAAATAAAAAATACCACAAAAAAATAATGTTTTATGATTTTTAAAGTATTTTTGCAGGAATTTTTTTAAATTAAAAATCAATTTTGCCTTTTACATAAATGTTACAAACAAGCGAAAATCTTGGAAAATGGTTTAATTACGCAGGTATTGGGCTTGCTGTGGTATATTTTGCAGGAATGTTTTTGGACGTGATGGACGTAGATACTGCACAATATGCACTTATTTCACGTGAAATTGCCCAAAATTTTAATTTTTTGCAAGTAACTGAAAGAGGAAATGATTATTTGGACAAACCACCGCTTTTGTTTTGGCTTTCTGCATTGGCGTATCTTGTTTTTGGCGTTTCATCATTTACTTATCGTATTTTTCCTGTGATTTCTACCTTGATAGGCGTGTATAGCACTTATCGTTTGGGAAAATTATACTATGGTGATAAAGCTGGAAAATTAGCAGGTTGGTTTTTGGCGAGTTGTCAGGCGTATTTTTTGATGAACCACGATGTTCGCACTGATACAATGCTTACGAATAGCGTAATTTTTGCCCTTTGGCAAATATGCGAATACCGCCAAAATCCCAAATTAGCGTATATTTTTGGAGGATTTACAGGAATTGCTTTTGCAATGCTTGCAAAGGGCCCTATTGGTCTTATGGTGCCTGTGTTGGCTTTGGGAACAGATTTTATTTTGAAAAGAGAATGGAAATGGTTTTTTCGTGTAGAATGGCTTTTGGGGCTTGTGATTGTGCTTTTGTGGCTTTCGCCAATGATGTATGGATTATATTTGCAATTTGATACGCAACCTGAAAAAATCACAAATGGCGTAAAAGGTGCATCTGGTTTGTATTTTTATTTTTGGAAACAAAGTTTTGGGCGTATCACAGGCGAAAATTCTTGGAAAGATGATAGTGATTCATTTTTCTTTGTGCATACATTTCTTTGGACGTTTTTGCCTTGGGCATTTTTCTTTTTGCCTGCACTTTTTACTGCTTTGCGTGATGTATTCAAACAAAATCTTTACTTAAAATCACACCAAGAAGCTCTTACGTTGGGCGGATTTTTGTTTCCTTTTGTGGTGCTTTCTATGTCGCATTACAAATTACCGCATTACATCAATATTCTGTTACCTTTGGCATCTATCCAAGCTGGAAGATATGCGGTTTTGTTGTTGGATAAAGCAGAAAATAAGCATTTTTTGAATATTTTAATAGGATTTCAAAATTTCACGGTTTTTGCGGTTTGGCTTATTTTAGGAATTTTGGTAGGATATTGTTTTTTTCCACAAACCATTTTACAAAATATTTTTGCTGTAATTGCAATAAGTTGTTTGGTATTTATTTTGTATTTTTATTTTAAATTAGCAAAAAATGAATTAGAAAAATTGGTTTTACCTTCGTTGTTTAGCATTATTGGCGTAAATTTTATGCTAAATGTGTATGTTTATCCCGCTATTTTTCCATACCAAACAGGCAAAGCAGTTGCGTTATTTGCCCAAGAAAAAAACATTTCTCCAAAGGATATTTGGGTGTATGTAAATGGCGAAGATGGGGCAATTTATCCGCATACATTGGATTTTTATAGCAAAGAAACCATCAAAGGCGAAGCGAAAAATTGGGGTGAAATGGAAAATATTGCTAAAAAAATTATTCAAAATAAAAAATCACATAAAAATATACTTTATGTATATGCAGACAAAAAAGCAATGGAACAGATTTTAGCAAGTGATTTTAACAAGGAAGTTGTGGGAAAATTCCAACGTTTTCCTGTTACGCAACTTACGCCAATGTTTCTTGACCCAAAAACACGACATTTTGAGCTAAGAGATATTTATTTGATAAAGGTTTATTAAAAGAGGAAAGTAATAAGGTGAAAGTACAAACAGCCAAAATACAAGGTAAAAGGTGTAAAGATGATTTTTAAAAATAAAAAAATGCTTTTCTGATGTAGAAAAGCATTTTTTATGAAAAATACAAATATTAGGCTTTTTTTTAATCTTTTTTCAGCAAAGAATTTTGGTTAAAAATCACATACAAAGACAATAATAAAGGCAAAATAACTACCACACCACCAACTAAAAAACCAAAGCCAACTGCGTCAGTGCCAAAAAAACTGAAAATATAACCTTCCAACTCAAAAAAAACATAAGGGATTCCTAAAAAAAATCCAAAAGTTAGATATACTGTAACAGTACCTAATGTAAATATATATAACGAACAAAAAAGTGCTATAGAAACAAGAAGAAAAAATGTAAAAAGCACATTTAGAAATGTAAATACATAAAAAAATATACCAAGCCCAACAAAACCATTCAACATAATTTTAAAAAATTGCAAATCTGGTTTTTCGTAGCGTTCTATATCTACTTTTTTCAAAATAGTATTTGCATAAAACAAAATACTTGCAATGACAAAAATGGGCATTATGACATAAAATATCATACTATTTCGTACTGGTAAATCACCATCTGAAAAAATATTATATGTCAGCAAAGCACCTATAACTATAAAAACTATGCTTACAAAACGAAATACTTTGCTTGCATCTTGTGGAGAACGTGTAGCATTGCGAAGAAACTGTACTGAGAAAAGGTTATACAAAAATTTTAGCATAAAAATAAGTTTTGGTTATTTGTGGGAAATATTTTTTGAAATTCTAATCATTTTTAATTACTCAAAAATCTTACAAATATTTCAAAACTTTCAAAAAAAAATGAAAATAA
>JAAFIN010000343.1 GCA_013297825.1 Cytophagales bacterium | reverse complement strand
TGTAACGCATTCTTAATTCTGCCAAAGCTACATTTGCAACATCTTGGTTGAGTTCTACCTCATAAATTGCAGTAACTGTATGCCCTGCACCTATTTCGCCAGCATCTTTTTTGTCATCTGCAAAATCTTTGTTTTCCAACATACGATTTTCATAGCCCAAAAGTCGGTACGTTTTTACATATTGTTTGTTAAATTCCACTTGAATTTTTACGTCTTTTGCAATCGTAACCAACGTACTTGTTAGTCCTGTGCCAAGCACTCTTTTGGCTTCATTCAGATTGTCAATGTAATAATAATTTCCATTGCCTTTATTTGCAATAATTTCCATTTTATTGTCTTGATAATTTCCTTGTCCAAAACCCAAAACGGTAATAAAAACGCCTGATTTTCTTTTTTCTTCTATCAAATTTTGCATAGCTTCGTCACTAGATTCACCCACATTAAAATCGCCATCTGACGCAATAATTACCCTATTATTGCCATTTGTGAGTTTATTTTTTTCTGCAACTTGATACGCCAAACGCAAACCTTCGCCTCCTGCGGTTGAACCACCTGCATTTAGATTATTCAAGGCATTCAAGATTTTTGATTTATCACCGCCTGGCGTAGGAGGCAATACAAGCCCTGCAGCACCTGCATACACCACCATAGAAACTTTGTCTTCTTCCCCAAGATTATTTACTAATTCAGTAAAAGCACGTTTTAGCAAAGGCAATTTGTTTTCATCAGACATAGAACCTGACACATCAATCAAAAATACCAAATTAGCAGGTTTTCGCCCTTTTTGAGATATTTCTTTGCCTTTTAGTCCAATATGCACAAGTTTGTTTTTGTCATTCCAAGGACAATTTCCTACCTCGCTATACACCGAAAAAGGTTGATTATCTTTAGGCGAAGAATAATTATAATCAAAATAATTGATAAATTCTTCCAATCTTACAGATTCAACAGGTGGCAAACTGCCATTCTGGATAAAATTTCTTGTGTAAGTGTAAGAGGCATTATCTACATCAATGGAAAACGTAGAAGTTGGCATTTGGGTAACATTTACAAAAGGATTTTCATTTGCTTTGATGGCTGGAACATCAATGTCTTTGACAATAGGAGCTTCTTTTTCTTCTTTTTTATCAAATTTCAAATCATTTGACAAATTTTTTTCTGCTTGTGGGCTTGCTTCAGATTTTCTTTCTTCAGTTTTCAAATCTTTTCTCAAACCATCTGCAGGTTTTTCGTTGCCTTCACAGGCACAACACAAATAAACAAGCACAATATATGTGCTAAGGGTTTTAAAGATGTTTTTCATGGTAATTTAATTTTTTTAAGGGTTTATACTTCTAATACGTAATTTCTTAATGAAATGTTAATAAAAATCAAATAAAAATTAAATAAATTTTGAAATATTTTTTTATTCCTCACAAAATTAACTAAATTTTTAGTTAATAACTAATTTTTAAACTAAATTTTTAGTTAATAGATAATAAAATTTTTGTTTTTATCATTTTCTTAAATTTCTCTTTTAGGGTTTTTAAAATGAAGTCTAAAAATCAATAAAAAACATCAAAATTTTATAAAAAAAAAGAAAAAAATCTGTGAAAATCTGTGTTAATCCGTAAAATCCGTGTTCCAAAATCATTTCATTTAAAAAGTTTTTTTTATTAAAAAAAATGCTATTCAAATAAAAAATGTGTTTTTTGATATTTTATACATAATTTATTGCTATCTTTGCACACGATTTTAAAAAGTTAGGTTTATAAATTTTAAAATCAATTAAAAAAAATGTGCTGAAAATACCTTTTTTTGTAAAGAAGAAGGTTTTTTCTTTTTTATTTTATAGAAAAAAATGAGTATTGTAGCTATCGTGGGTCGCCCAAATGTGGGCAAAAGCACCCTTTTTAATCGCCTCACTGAAAGTCGTGATGCTATCATGGACAATCAAAGTGGTGTAACACGTGACCGTAATTATGGACAAGTAGAGTGGGGCAAGAAAAGATTTACACTTGTAGATACAGGTGGATATGTAGAAGGTTCTGATGACCTTTATGAATACGCTATTCGCAAACAAGTAACACTTGCTTTGGAAGAAGCTGATATTATTCTTTTTATGGTTGATGTGCACGCGGGCATAACATTTCTTGATGAAGAATTTGCAAATGTGGTGCGTACTTTCAAAAAAACCGTTTTAATGGTGGCTAATAAAGTAGATATGCCTTCCCAAACCTATTTGAGTAGTGAATTTTATGCACTTGGATTGGGTGAAGTATTTGCGGTGGCTTCTACCAATGGCTCAGGAACAGGCGACCTTCTTGATGAAGTTACCAAAAATATGCCTGATGTAGAAGAAGAAGAAGCCTCAAAAATTCCACGTGTCGCAATTCTTGGACGACCAAATGTAGGTAAATCTTCTTTTATCAATGTGCTTACAGGCAAAGAACGCAGTATCGTAACCGACCAAGCAGGCACTACAAGAGATGCAGTTCACACACATTATAACGCTTTCAACAAAGAAATGATACTTGTGGATACTGCTGGTATTCGCAAAAAAAGCAAAGTACACGAAGATATTGAGTTTTATTCTGTAATGCGTAGTTTGCGTGCTTTGGAAAATGCTGATATTTGTGTGATTATCATTGATGCAACACGTGGATTGGAGGCTCAAGATGTCAATCTTATTACATTGGCAGACAGAAATGGAAAAGGCATCATAATCATTGTCAATAAATGGGATTTGGTGGAAAAAGACCACAAAACAATGCAAGCCTTCAAAGAAACTATTTACGACAAAATCCCTACTTTTACTTATATTCCATTGATTTTTACGTCAGTAACTGAAAAACAAAGAATTTTTCAATCAGTGGAACTTATATTGGAAGTACACGCAAATCGTACTAAAAAAATTCCTACTTCCAAACTTAACGAGGTAATGCTCAAAGCTATAGAAGAATACAAACCGCCAATGCTCAAAGGCAAAGAAATTCGCATAAAATATGTAACACAAGTTGCAGAAGCTGTAAGACCAACATTTTTGTTTTTCTGCAATCTTCCACAATATATTTCTCATACTTATAAAAGGTATTTGGAAAATAAATTACGTGATACATTTGATTTTAAAGGTGTGCCTATTTTGTTGTTTTTTAGGAAAAAAAATAAATAACAATTTTTAATAAAAAATTGGTTCTTCAAGGATTTATACGGACTGAAACCCCACCTAAATCCTCCCCAGAGGGGAGGACTTTTCGCAAAGCGTTGATAATCAACGTATTAAAAACTCCCTCCCCTCTGGGGAGGGCTGGGGTG
>JAAFIN010000342.1 GCA_013297825.1 Cytophagales bacterium | reverse complement strand
ATAAAACAAATTATAAACAACTTTTTAAAAACAATTTTTAAATAAAAAAAAACATCTTTATGAAAAAGTATTTTTTAAGCCTCGCTATTATGTTCTTATTGTGTGTTAATGTTGTGTTTGCACAAAAAAAAACACCAGAAGAACGTGCTGACCATCAAACAAAAATTCTTACCAAAAGTCTTACTTTAAACGCTGACCAAAGCAAAAAAGCGTATGATATTCATCTTGCGATTGACAAACAAATAGACGCTGTAAGACAAGAAGCAAAAGGTAAAAAAGGAGGACATCACGGTAAAGTAAAACAACTAAACAAAGACCGTGAAAGCCAACTCATTGCACTTCTTACACCTGAGCAAAAAACCAAATACGAAAAATGGCAAGCTGACAGAAAAGAAAAAAGAGAGGACAAAAAAAACAAAAAAATGAAAGATGATAATGATAATGACTAATCAAAATCTTTTGTTCTAAAAACCACTACAAAAATTCTTTAATTTATTTTTTGAAAATCTAAAAAAACAGCATTTTGATACACTCAAAATGCTGTTTTTTTGTTAATTTCATTCTTAATTCCTAATTCCTAATTCATTTTGGATTATCCACCACATCTCTAATCAGTTTGCTTATTTGCAATTCTGTACCAAAAGCCTTTCCAAAACCATTAAATTGAAAATTAAACATAACCACTGCCATATTGCGTTTGCGGTCAATATATGGATAAGTACCATACGCACCAGGACTGCTAATTTGTTCTACAATGCCATCACTGTTGATAGCTTCCTGCCAATTACCAAATCCATAATAAACCACATTAGGATTGTAAGGTAAATAAGGTGGATTATTAGGATAAGGCGAATAAATAATGTTAGTTGGCGTATTGGGGCGTTTAAAAAGCTCATTGATAAGCGAAGCAAATAAAATTTGTTTGCCATTAAATTTCCCATTATTCAAAAGCATTTGTAATAAATTCATCAATTCAATGGGCGAAGTACGCACACCACCTGCAATAAGTGGATTGGTTACATTTCCATAATTGGTATTAGGCATTTGACAAGGTGTCGCAATATTATCCTTAAAAAAATTTTCCCAACTTTTTCCTGTTCTTACCTCTGCAATCCGCCCCACAATGTGCATACCAATACTGCCATAATTAAGCGAAGTACCTGTATTTGATGGCGTGAGTGCAGAATTTTGGGCAATTTGGCTAACTGCTTGGGCAAGCGTGAGCGTTGGGTCGTTGGTAACACAATCACCTGTTATATTGCTACATTCTTCAAAACCAGAACTCATACCAAAACATTGTCTTATGGTAGGATTTCCTTTGTTGTTGTTATTAAATTCAGGTAAATAATCACCAATTCTATTGTCCAAATTAACCTGCCCTGTATTGACCAATGTTAAAATTGCAATAGCTGATATAAGTTTGCTGGCTGATGCAACAGCTATTATGCTGTTCCGATTGAGATTTCCGATAGATTTTTCATAAATAATTTCATTGTCTTTCAATACCAATATGCAAGCATTTCCTGCAAATGCAGAAATAGTCGTATTTTGTGCCAAAAAATTTTCAACAGGTGAAAAATCATATATGGGTTTGGGTGCAATAGATGAAGAATTATCTGTGGAAGATTTGCAACCAAATATCACAAATATAAATGTTGTAAGGATAAACAACATTTGAAAAAAACAAAAATATTTTTTGTTCATAGCAATTTTTAACTTTTATGCTAACAGGAAAATAAGACGTTAGGCAAAAATACAAAAAATATAAAATAACAAAAATAAAATAACAAAAAACAAATAACGTTTATTTTTTAAACAAAAAAATTATAGACAAAAAATAACCCAACATCATTGATGTTGGGTTATTCGCGTTTTTTAATATAAGAAAGATAATTGAATACAAGTATTAATTTTTGCTTATTTTAGATAGTTCAAATAATGCTTGGTATTGTGATACAATATTAAAGTGCTTTCTTGTAAAAACATAAAAAGTACAAGGTTTTTGGGGGTAACAAAAGGGTAACAAAATGATTTTTTTTGTTTTTAATTAAAATAATTATATTTTTTATTGGAATAATTATATAAAAATCACTTTTTTTAGATGAAATTTACGAGAGATTTTATTTTTTTTACAAAATTATTTTTAACTGCTTCCAAAAAAGGCAAGTAAGGCATACTATTCATTATTTGAATTTCCTCCAAAAAGTTAGAATCTTCATCTAAAAACCTTAAAATTTTTTGAACGCTATGCTTTTCAAACATTGTTTTAAAAATATCAGCAGGCAAAAGACTTTGCATCTCAAACACCTCTAAAAGCGTAGCGTCATACATTGAAAATCTATTTTTCAATATATTTTTTTGAAAAAATGGCAAATTACCATTGATAATTTTTTTTATAATTTCATCTGCTTGTTTTTGAATATTTTGGAAAGTGTAACCTGTGCTTGCTTTGCTACAACCTCCTGCGGTGCCAATATTGATAACAAAGGCACTACTTTTTTGAGCGAAAGGCTCATCATACATTGGTATTACCCCAAATTCTTTTTCTAAAATCTCAAAATCTGAAATATTTAAAAATTTTAAAATATAATTTTGGATTTCTTGTTCATAGATATTCTTTTCAAGTACTTTTTTACCAAATATTGTATATTCAATAAGTGCTTCATTTTCTGAAAAAGGCAATACATACACAAACTTTGCTTCTCCTTGCGTTTGTTCCACCCTAAAATCCATAAAAGTTGCATTATTCACATCAAAAACAGGTTTTTCGGTTTTGATAGTCCAACCCAAAAAATGTTGTAAATAATAATGATATTGTAATTTGTGGGTTTTGGAAGGAGCAATACTATTAAAAATCCATTGTGCCTGATAAATTTGTTTGTTGGTATAAATTTCTGCCCCAGAAGTATTTGATTTTACATCATTGATTTTTGCCACAATCCATTCAATATTTCCCCCTGAATTTTTATTTTCTTGGTTATAAGATTTTATCTTTTTTTTCACAAAATCATAAAAATCTTTTCCCCTAAGCATCAAATATCTGTAAGGTTTTAAATCAAAACTTTTAGAAAAATCTTTGTGCAAAAAGCTCATATTTTCCCACGATTTATACACAATTTCCTCAAAAATAAAATCTCCTTTGTGCCAAATAGACCACGTTCTATCATTTTGATTTTTGAGGTCTTGGTCAATTAAAAGGATTTTTTTATTGTTGAAAAAAGGATTTTCTATCATTCTATACAAAATACTCAATGCTGATGCCCCTGCACCTGCGAAAATAAAATCATACATAATTTAATG
>JAAFIN010000341.1 GCA_013297825.1 Cytophagales bacterium | reverse complement strand
GATTGTACCATTCCGTGAAAACCAAATATTGTAAAAGATACTGTTAGCGTAGCGGTTGGGTCTTCTATGCCTTGTGCGGTAAATGTACGTACATCTTTCATACCACTACTTTCTTGTGTAGCAGGTGAAAGTAATTGTGTGCGTACCAAACGGAAATTTTCCATTGTGCCATTTGGCGTTGGAATACGCACAATAAAGTTAGAACTTGGAGCATTAAAACTTTCGCCTTTTGGGGCATTTTCCCAACTTGCTTTTATGGCTTCAAAATCCAAAGCAAATAACCTGAATTTTTGAGGAACGATTTCACGCTTACCTTTTGGCGTAAAACTACCTTCTTTCGTTTCATTCCAAAAAGCATCTTGTGCGTGCAGATTGGTACTCGCAAGTGCCAACAAACACATCAAACAAAATGTTTGTGTCCATGTAAAAAGTTGTTTCATAAATGAATATTTATTTTTTTAATATTTAATTTTTAACATTTAAAATTTTTCTTGAAATTTTCTTTATAGGTTTAATTACATTTTTTTGATTTTTGTAACAATCAAAAATAAAGTTTAAAAATAAATTATTTTGTATTTAATTTTGTATTTTATATTGTCCATATTTTTAACAAATTATTACTAAAATTTTATTTTTAAGGCTTATTTTTTAATAATTAAAAACCAAATAATGTTTTTACCCAAATTTTTACAAAAAAAAGAAAAATTATGCAATTTTCCAAAGAAGATTTTAAATTTTAACATTTATAAATAATTTTTTTAAATATACCTAATCTTTTTTTATTTTTAAACTATTTTCTCAAAAAAACGTACAATCTAATTGTGAATGGTAAATTGTAAATGTTGAATGAAACAGCCATTTATAATGGTAAATTGTAAATGGTGAATGGTAAATGAAACAGCCATTTATAATGGTAAATTGTAAATGGTGAATGGTAAATGAAACAGCCATTTTTAATGTAAAAAAACATTAAAAATATTTTAAAATAATTAGAATAAAATTTGGAATTTTAAAATTTTATTTGTGAAAATTAACTATTCACCATTTACCATTCACCATTTACCATTCACCATTCACCATTTACCATTCACCATTCACCATTTACCATTCACCATTTACCATTCACCATTCACCATTCAAATATGCGTATCTTATTATTCGTATTATTGTTATCCATTTTTCAAGCAAAAATCACAAGCAATGTGTTTGCCCAATCTCCTTTGTGGAAAGAAGCTGAAAAAGAAAGAAAAAGAGCTGAAAAAGAAAGAAAAAAAGCAATCAAAAATCAAGATAAAACCCCTAAAAAAGGTGTTGGTGTGCAAAAATGGGATAATAAATTTGATAAAAAACCAGCCCGCAGAAAACGTGGCTCTGATATCCAAACAGGAAAAAATAACCCTGATTCTTCAAATAAAAAACCAAAAACTAAGAAAAATTCAAAAAAATCAAAAGGCTCAAAAGGTTTAAAGAAATTTAAAAAATAAAGAAAAATTTTTTGGCTAAATTTTGGCTTTAAGAATTTAGGTATTTATTTTTAATATTATTAAAAATGTCTTTAAAATTATTTGTATTATTATTGCTCTTGAATTCCTCCTCCTTTGGGGGTTGGAGAGCTTTCGCACAAGAAACCAGCAATAAAAACATTGCTGAAAAAAATCTTGTGCCTAATGGTGGTTTTGAAAAATTAAAAACACCTCCCATTGATTATGGCGAGATAGAAGATGCAGAAGGTTGGGAAAAAAATTATTTTACGCCTGACTTATTTAGTGCTGATTCGCAAAGTGATAAAATTCAAACACCTAATAATTTTTTTGGACAACAAACTCCCTCCGAAGGAAAAAATTATGCTGGAATTTTGGCTTATCACATAAAATCTCCTTTGGAAATTATTGCAATACGCCTCACTTCGCCTGTTAGAAAAGGGCATAAATACAAAATAAGCCTCAAAGCAAGTCTTGCAGAAGAATATTCTAATTTTGCGTGTGATAATTTGGGTATGTTATTTTCCAACGATACCAAAGAAAGTTATCACGCACAAATGGCGCACGTCAAATTTACAAATCCTGTAACTGATACCAAAAACTGGGTTACATTAGAAAAAACGATTATTCCAACCGAAAATTTTAGTTATCTTTTTGTAGGAAATTTTTTCCCAATAGAACGCACAAATGCAGTTCGTAGGCAAAAAGGTGGTTATGAAGGTGCGTATTATTATATAGATGATATTCAAGTAATTCCGCTTGATGAAGAAACGCCTGATGAAGATGAATTTGTGCAAATAAAAGGTAAAGTTGTAAGTGGCATTGATGCCCAACCATTGCAGGCACGCATTGATTATGTGCTTACAAATGTAAATCATAGGGCTTTTGAGCTTACAGAAAGAGAAAATTCTGATAAAAAACCAAAAGGTGTGTATGAATTTAGTAGAATGCAATATACCAACAAATTTTATTTGGAAGCAAAAGCACAAGGATATTTTAGCAAAAGAATATTAGTAGAATTAAAACCAAATCAAAAAATTGTAGAACAAAATTTTGCATTAGAACCTTCTAATTTAGGTGCTGTATTGATTTTGCCAAATATTGAATTTGAAATTGGAAAGGCAATTATTCAAAAAAATAGTTATGCAGAATTGGATATGATTAGCCAATTTTTGCAAGAACACCCAAATTATCACATTGAAATTTCAGGGCATACTGACAATACAGGTGACAGCAACACAAATCTTCAACTTTCCAAAGAAAGGGCACAAGCCATTGCTCAATATGTCGTAGAACACGGTTTTATCAAAAAAACACGCATTTCGCACATAGGTTTTGGGGAAACGAAGCCCATTGCTCCAAATGACACCGAAAATAACCGCCACAAAAATCGTAGAGTGGAGATAAAAATTGTGAAAGACTGATTTTTTTAATGGTGAATGGTAAATGTTGAATGGTAAATGAAACAGCCAAACGCAATGATAAATAATAGATGAAAATAACCAAATACGAATTTGGAATAAAAAAATTACATAACAAATTAAAAGGCTATTGGCTGTTACATTTATCATTCATCATTACAAAAGTTTTTCTCTTATTTTCTGTTCCGCCAATAATTTAGCTTGATTTTTTTTGCTTTGGCTATACCACGCCCACACCACAATAATAAAAGCTAAATAAGGCATCATTGCAAGATACACAATACCTGTGTTAATGCCTGCAATTAGATTACTGCCATTACTTGCACTATTTTCTATGGTTGCTCTACACATAGCACATTGTGCGTAGATATTATTAGGCAATAAAATAAATATTAAGATAAATATTTTATAAAAATTATAAAAAACAGTATTAAAT
>JAAFIN010000340.1 GCA_013297825.1 Cytophagales bacterium | reverse complement strand
ACTTTTGACCTTGGATATCTTTCTGGACATTATGATTACACTTACATAGAAAATTTGGAAAGTTTAAACTTGAATATATTAGATTTATTGTTAGGATCAATTTTTAATGTAAAAAACGTAGCGAATAATCACTATTTTGGGGGCGCAAGTAGAACAGGCATTGCATTGGCACAAAGCAAAAAAATAGAATTAATAGAAAAAAAAATCCTTGAAATTATAGGTGATAAATCTTTGGACTTATATAATCGTTCTTTGATGTATTTTTTGTATTTATCATACACTCGTGCCAACAAAAATTCATCAGAAAATTTTGATAAACTTCAAAAAACATTAGAAAAAACAAAAGAAACTTTTTGGAAAAATATTGATTATTTACAACTCAAAAAAATATATTCTTATGTAAAACCTTGGACTTTTGAATAATAAAATTATGTACAACAAAAAATATTATTTCTTGTTTTTGCTCTTATTTCTTGCTTTTCCTGTATTTTCTCAAAAAAATGAATGTTTGGTAAAAAAAATCAAATTTTTTAGGGCAGATGTTATCAAAGATTCTACTAAGAATTATGCAAATGATACTTCTTATTTTAAATCAGTTGAGTTTTTTTATGAAAACAAACAAATCATGCACTGTGTCATAAAACGAAAATTCACTTATCCTGCTGAACCAAAAGCAGAAGAAAAAATTATTTTTGTACGAAAAAACAATAAAGATAATAACCACATTTGGGCTATTAGCGAAAAAGATACTTTAGGCATTTGGATTTTTAATGCTAAAAACGAATTGATAAAATTTGAAAAACAGGGTTATGATACAGAGCGAAAAATTTGGAATATTACTTATGAAAAAGATAAAGTAGTTGTTGAAAATAAATATTCAACTTCATTGCCTCCCAGCTTTGTAAAAATGCTTTTGAAAGAAAATGAAATCCAAATAATTGGTAGAGCAATTTCTGATGGTGAAGATGAAAGGATTGGAACAGACCCACAACGACAAGCCTGTACTTTGGACAATAAAAAAAATCCTTTTTATTTTCAAAAAGAATTGAATATCATAGAAAAAGTTACTGCTTTTGTGAGCTTTTTATCCCCCAAAAATGTATTAGAAAATTATTTTTTGTATGCAACAATGGGTATGTTTAGACATCACACATCTAAATATGATTACAATACACAAGGCTATCCTGTTTCACAAACTGTATATGATTATAATCATTGGAGAGGTGAAGGAAAACCAATATTAAATGGAAAAACATTTTTTGAATACATTTGCGAATAAAAAAAGGCTTGGACAAACTGTCCAAGCCTTTTTTTTGGCTGTTTCATTCAACATTAAAACCTCACGCCTACTGCCATCAAAAAATTAAAACCTGCTTGTGGAAAATAAAAATTTTCTTGTGTGCGTTGTCCGCTTGCATAATATCCATACGTATAACCATTATTTTCGTATTGGGCATTTAGGATATTATTAGCCAAAAGATTAAAATTAATTTCATTCAAAAATTTTGGTTTCCAAACATAATTCAAACGAATATCTTGTGTAAAATACGCATTCAATTTACGAGTTTCATCTGTGGTATTGTCCAAATATTGTTTTCCTACATATTTGCTCAAAAAACCTATCGTAAAATCCTTGAAAGGCGAATATTCTAATTGACTTCCTGCAATTACATTAGGCGAAAAAGCAATGTCTGTACTGTTAAAAATTATGGTACGTTGTTCGCCTGTGTCGTAATCATCAGTAAATTCAGTAAAATTTTTGATTTTATTTTGGCTCAAAGTTGCATTTATTTGCCAATTTAAGTTTTTTAGAATTTTGTAACCAGCCACCAATTCAATACCTGTGCGATAACTATTTTTTACATTTTGGCGCGTGTAACCACCTACATCATTGACTTTTCCTGTCAAAATAAGTTGGTTTTGATAATCCATATAATAAAAATTAGCTTGAAAACTTAGTTTTTCGGTTTCGTGCCTAAAACCAGCTTCATAATCTAACAATGTTTCAGCTTTTGGGCGACTTTCTAAGGTTGATTGCGTAAAATCATCACGATTAGGCTCTTTATTACCCACTGCCAAAGACGCATAAATTTGATTTTGTTTATTGATTTGATAAGTAATACCAATTTTTGGATTAAAAAAATTAAAATCTGCTTTTTGTTGCACATTTCTAATGCCCAAAGCATCATTTGCAATGCCCAAAAAATCATAATCTACTCGCCTGAATTGCATATCTGCAAAAATGCTTAATTTTTCAATGGGACGATAAAGTGCTTTTGCATAAATATTGATGTCATTTTTGGTGGCATCATTATCATAATAACGGTGTCCTATTGCACCGTTTGAAGCATATTTAGCCCAAATCACTTCCCCAAAATGTTTGCCTTTGTAAGTATTTGCTCCCCCTCCTATTGAAAAATCAATATTTTTTTTGGCATAATTCAACGAAAATACCATTCCATAAAAATCATTATCTAACCAACGTCTGCGAATTAAATCTGTGCGTGTAATTGTTTCGTTTCCTATGGTTACATTTTCCAAATTATAAGTTGAAAATTTATCACTTTTGCGGTATTGTTCATAATATCCACGACCTTTGGTATAATGAAAAGCAATGTTTAAGTCCCAATTTTCAGAAAATTGGTGTGTAAAAAATCCTTGATAATGGTCTTGTTGATAATTATCTACTTCATTTTTATACAAAAGACTGTTAAAAGTGCGTGAATTGCTTTGCAAAAGGTTTTGAGCATCTTGGTTATCGAGTCCATTGCGGTCAATGTACGCCAACATTCCTGCCCTGTCATTACGCAAACGTGCTTCAGGAACACCATTCCACGCTTGAAAAGTAATTTCTTTTCCTGAAAAAACATTAAATTTTATCATTGTTTTTTTACCAAAATAACCTCCTGAAAGATAAAAAGAACGCAAATCTGAAGTTGCTCTATCTATAAATCCATTGGATTGTATTTTGGAAAGCCTCCCTTCTACCGCAAATTTTTCTTTCAAAAGTCCTGAACCTACTTTTATATTAGTTCGCCAAGTGCCAAAACTTCCTACGCTGTTGTTGATTTCTGCAAAAGCATTTGGCGAATAATTATTGGTTTTGATATTAACGCTTGCCCCAAATGCTCCTGCTCCGTTGGTGGAAGCCCCTACTCCTCTTTGCACTTGAATATCAGAAACTGAACTTGCAAAATCAGGCATATTTACCCAAAAAACGCCTTGTGATTCTGCATCATTTACAGGAATACCATTTACAGTTACATTGATGCGTGTTGCATCACTCCCACGTATGCGTATGCCTGTATAACCTACGCCTGCACCTGCGTCAGATGTACTCACGACAGAAGGCTGAAAATTTAGCATAATAGGCA
>JAAFIN010000034.1 GCA_013297825.1 Cytophagales bacterium | reverse complement strand
GATGTGATTGATTATGTGGTAAAAAAAATATGGCAAAAATCAAGTTGCACAAATTATCACCTATGGAACAATGGCAGCGCGTATGGCAATTAAAGACGTTGCACGTGTAATGGAACTTGAACTTTCGGAATCTAACCGCATTGCGAAACTTGTTCCTGAAAAACCAGGCACAAAACTAAAAGGTGCTTTTGCAGATGTAGATGAATTGCGTGAAATTTATACAGGAAAAGATGAACGTGCAAAAGTCTTGCAAAATGCTGAAATATTGGAGGGTTCGGTGCGTAATACAGGCATACACGCTGCAGGGGTAATTATTGCCCCAAAAGACCTTTTAGATTGTATTCCAATGTGTACTGCCAAAGATGCAGAACTTTTGGTAACACAATTTGATGGCAAAATCATTGAAGAAGCTGGTATGCTCAAAATGGATTTTTTGGGCTTAAAAACGCTTACTATTATTCGTGATGCCCTTCGCCTTATCAAAGAAAACAAAGGAATTGACATTGATATTGATACAATTCCCATTGATGACCCAAAAACCTACGAACTTTATCAACGTGGCGAAACCAACGGTACATTTCAGTTTGAGTCCGAAGGTATGCAAATGTATTTAAAGCAATTAAAACCTACCGATATTGAAGATTTAATTGCAATGAACGCACTTTATCGTCCAGGTCCTTTGGAATTTATCCCAAAATATATTGAAAGAAAACACGGAAGGGAAATTGTAGAATATCCACACCCTGCATTAGAGGCATTATTAAAACCAACTTTTGGGATTATGGTGTATCAAGAACAGATTATGCAAACCGCACAAGTATTAGCAGGTTATACGTTGGGTGGTGCGGATTTGTTGAGGCGTGCAATGGGTAAAAAAAAGAAGGAAGAAATGGATAAACAGCGTGCTGTGTTTGTGGAAGGTGCTTTTAAAACTCATAATGTAGATGAAAAGAAGGCAAATGAAGTTTTTGATATAATGGAATTCTTTGCTGGGTATGGATTTAACCGTTCTCACTCCGCAGCGTATTCGGTGGTTGCGTACCAAACCGCTTACATAAAGGCAAATTATCCTGCTGAATATATGGCTTCGGTGCTTACCCATAATATGAATAACATTGACAAAGTAACTTTCTTTTTGGAAGAATGTCAAAGAATGCAAATAAAGGTTTTAGGCCCTGATATCAATGAAAGTAAATCCAATTTTTCAGTAAATAAAGCAGGTGAAATTCGTTTTGGAATGTCAGCTATTAAAGGAACAGGCGAGGCAGCCATTGATAGCATTATTAAGGAAAGACAGGAGAAAGGAAATTTTAAAAATGTATTTGATTTTGCTAAAAGGGTCAATCTTAGAACTGTTAATAAAAAATCTTTTGAAAGTCTTGGAGCATCTGGTGCTTTTGATAGCTTTGAATTTGATAGACGCAATTTTTTTGGGCATTATAAAAAAGACAAAACCCCCTTTCTTGAGAAACTATTAAAATACGGAAGTGCTTGCCAAAAAGACAAAGATGCAGGCGAATCATTATTTGGCGGACAAGGTGCTGACCAAATATCTATACCCACCTTACCTGATGACTTACCTGAATGGGGAAAACTTGACATTTTGAACAAAGAGAAAGAAGTTGTAGGCGTTTATATTTCTGGACACCCATTAGACCAATACAAGATGGCAATGTCAAGTTTTAGAGCGTGTCCTTTGGATAGATTTCAAGAAATGGAAGGAAAAGACATTAAAGTTGCTGGAATTATTACCCAAAAATTAGAAAAATCTTATAAAAATGGTACTTTTATTACCTTCAATATTGAAGATTATCAAGGAACACTTGAAATTGCACTTTTTGGCAGAGATAAAGATGCTTTTGCAGATTTGATAGAAACCCAAAAAGTGTATTTAATCTCTGGAAAAGTCCAAAAAAACTACAAAGGCGACCGATTAGAGCTAAAAATTGCTAAAATTGAGGACTTAGATGACTACAAAAACAAACCTATCAGCAAAATAGAACTATTTTTTTCTGCTAATAGAATAAATCCTGCTTTTATAACTGAACTAAACGATATTTTTGTGCGATATGAAGGCGATTTACACGTAAAAATCAGTATTTTTGAGCCTGAAAATGGTCTAAGAACTGACCTCAAAACCTCCAACAAACGTCTCAAACAAGATGAAAGGCTTTTTGCAGAGCTTGAAAAAATGAAGATAAAGGCAACGATTATTTATTAAATTGGGAATTAAGAATTAGGAATTAGGAATGGAACAGCCTTTTTAATGGTAAATGTTAAATGGTAAATGGTAAATGAAACAGCCAACTGTCATTGCGTAGCAATCTGACTATTTGACTGTTAATTTTTTTACAAATTTGTAAAAAAATATAGCTATTATTTTATTTTTAACGCTAATATTACCAATTTCAACGCTAACATCACCAATTTCAACGCTAACATTACCGATTTCAACGCTAACATCACCAATTTCAACGCTAACATTACCAATTTTAACGCTAACATTACCGATTTCAACGCTAACATCACCAATTTCAACGCTAACATCACCGATTTCAACGCTAACATCACCGATTTTAACGTTAATAATTTTATTTCTAATAATAAATATAATAACCTGCATAAATGCAGATTTGACCCTTAGGGTAAGCAGGTTAAAAATTGCCTTTTGGAATTTTTAACCGCCCCCCTAAGGGTCAAATCTTTCTAAAAAAATTATATTTTATAAAATTAATATATATTTTTAATAAAAAATATTAAAAAACACACACAATAAATTATTTATTGTATTGTTATAAAATTGTATTGGTATAAAAAAATATAATATAACCTTTAAAATTTTATTTTATGGCAAAAATAGTGCGTGTCAAAATTGACAAAAATGTAGAAAATCTTTTAAATTTGGCAAATCTTATTGCTGAAAAACACAAAGAACTTGGGGGTAATTCTCCTCTTAATCAACTTGATTGGAACGTTCAAACACAAAGCATAAATAAAGCTCTTGAAATTCACAAACAAGCAAAAGAATATCAACGTCTTGCAGAACAGGCTTATGAACAACGTGATGCACTTGTAAAACCGATTGATGACCTTGTAAAACAATCTCGTGATTTGTTAAAAGCACTTTATCGCAACGAGCCTAAAAAATTAGGGGAGTTTGGTTTTGAAGTAAGTGAAGCCTCTCGCAAAAAGAAAAACAAAGAAGTATAATTCTTTTTTTATCTTTTTATTTTATTATTTACCAAAATTAAATATAAATGTTCTTTTTTTATCAAAAAAAACATTTATATTTATACTTTAATTAACAAAAAACATTTATTTTATATGTATACATCTTTAAAACACAGGTTATTTGTTTTATACATTTGTTTATTATGTTTAATTTGTAATCAATCCAATGCTCAAGATTTTGCTTGGGCAAAAGGTATGGGTAACGCAGATGTTAGTAGTGGGCGAAGTATTGTTACAGATGCATCAGGTAATATTTACATCATAGGAAACTTTGAAAATACAGTAGATTTTGACCCAAGTGTAGGTATTTTTAATTTGACTTCAGTAGGAAGTAGTGATATTTTTGTAAGTAAGTTTGATGCTTTAGGTAATTTTATATGGGTAAAAGCAATAGGAGGAACAAGCGTTGATAGTGGAAACGATATTGCTGTAGATATGATGGGAAATATTTGTATTACAGGGGTTTTTAGACGCACAGTAGATTTTGACCCAGGTGTAGGCATTTTTAATCTTAGTTCAGCAGCAGGAGATGATGATATTTTTGTGAGTAAATTAGATGCTTTGGGTAATTTTATATGGGCAAAACGTATAGGAGGCACAAGTAGTGATAATGCCACAAGTATTGCAATAGATGCTTTAAATAATATTTACACTACAGGAGATTTTAGTGGTACAGTTGATTTTGACCCAAGTTTAACAAATACTTTTAACCTTATTTCATCAGGATCTGATGATATTTTTATAAGTAAATTAGATGCTTCAGGTAATTTCGTTTGGGCAAAACGTATAGGTGGAACAAGTAATAATTCTGCTTTTGCCATTACTTTAGACGCTTCTAACAATGTTTATACAACAGGATATTTTAGGGATACAGCAGATTTTAATCCAGGTGTAGGTGTTTTTAATCTTACTTCAATAGCAAATAGTTATGATATTTTTGTAAGTAAATTAGATGTTTCAGGTAATTTTGTTTGGGCAAAAAGTATGGGAGGCATAAACCTTGAAAGTGGGTTTGGAATTACAACTGATGCTTTAGGTAATGTTTATACTACAGGATACTTTGCTGATATAGTAGATTTTGACCCAAATACAGGAGTTTTTAATCTTGTACCAACAGGAGGAATAGCAAATGATATTTTTGTAAGTAAATTAGATGCTTCAGGTAATTTTGTTTGGGCAAAAAATATGGGAGGGGTAAATAATGATCATGGGCAAAGTATTGTTGTTGATGTGTATAATAATGTTTATATTACTGGTGCTTTTCGTGCAACAGCAGATTTTGATCCAAATGCAGGTGTTTTTAACCTTACATCACCAAATTGGCATGATGTTTTTATAAGCAAATTAGATGTTTTAGGTAATTTTGTGTGGGCAAAAAATATGGGAGGAACAGGTGGACAAGGCGGGTGGGGTATTGCCTTAGATGCTTCAAATAATGTTTATACAACAGGACAATTTGGTGGTACATTGGGTATTTTTAATATTGTTTCTGCAAGTCTTATTAATATTTTTATAAGCAAATTATTACAACCACTGCCACCTTTGTCCTCTATTCTTACTTTATCCACTAATGCAATTTCAGACTTTACGACAACTCCCTTATTAGCTTCTACTGCTCAAACTTTTACTATCACAGGTTTAGGACTCACAGCTAATGCTTCTATTTCATTAGGAAATACAGATTATGAACTTAGTACAGACAATGTATCTTTTAACGGTACAATAAATCTTCCTCAATTAAATGGAAACTTGATAGGGCAACCCGTTACAATATATGTGCGTTTAAAATCAGGGTTATCAGCAGGGAATAAAACTGCTACACTCACTGCAAGTAGTGCAGGTGCTAATAGTCCAACACTTACATTGAATGGCACAGTAATAGATAATACACCAAGTCCAATCATCACTTTACAACTTGAAGGTAAAAGACAAACCAAAGAAAATGTATTGTTGAATTGGAATATTAGCAAGGAAATTAACAATCAAGGTTTTGAAGTACAAATGGGAGAAAATGAACAAAGTTTTCAAAAAGTTGCTTTTGTAGATGGATTGGGCAATAGCAATACTCCTCGCAATTATGAATTACCACTAATAAGTAACAAAGATGCGTATTATCGTTTGAAACAAATAAGCACCAATGGGCAATTTATGTATTCAAATGTTGTATTTATACCTGCTTGGAGTGATGAAATTATTATTTTTCCTAATCCTGCCCAAGATTACATCAATATTCAAGCGATACCCAATACTACTTTTGAAATTATTGATGCCAAAGGTGCATTTTTACAAAAAGGAATTATAAAAGATTATAACACAACCATTTATTTTCCAGATTTTAGCAAAGGTTTGTATTTGGTAATTTTTAGAGAGAATGATAAAAGGTTTGTAAAAAAACTTATGTTGAGATAATCTTCAAATGAATGTTGAATGATAAATAAAACAGCCATTTTAACAGTAAAATATGGCTGTTTCCTTACTACTTACACCTTACTACCCACACCTTTCTTATGCAAACACTCAAATTTCTCATCTTATTCTTTATTTTGGTTTTTATTTTTAGTATAAAAAAGAATTACGCCCAAAATATTCCACAACCTTACAAAGGAAAAATCATTCGTTTTGAAAAATTTAATTCAAAATATGTAAATCCACGAAATATTGATGTGTGGTTGCCTGAAAATTACCAAGAAAATCAAAAATATGCGGTTTTGTATATGAATGATGGGCAAATGCTTTTTGATGCAAATACTACTTGGAACAAACAGGAATGGAAAATTGATGAAACTTTGACCGAATTGGAAGCACAAAAAAAAATAAAATCTTGTATTGTAGTAGGCATTTGGAACAATGACAAGCTAAGGCACAGTGAATACTTTCCACAAAAACCATTTAAAAAGTTTCTAACAAAAGCCCAACAAGATTCGCTAATGGGTGCAAAAAGAAATCCAAAACAAAGCCTTTTTGGTGGTGAAATTATATCAGATAATTATTTGAAATTTTTGGTAAAAGAACTAAAACCGTTTATTGACAAGAAATTTTCCACCCACAAAAAACAAAAAAACACCTTTATTGGAGGTGCAAGTATGGGCGGATTGATTTCTATGTATGCCATTTGTGAATATCCAAATGTATTTGGGGGTGCGATTTGTATGTCTACGCATTGGATAGGCATACACAGGGCAGAAAATAACCCAATTCCCAACGCTTTTATGCAATATTTGGCAGAAAAATTACCAAACCCCAAAAATCATTTAATGTATTTTGATACAGGAACCGCCACATTGGACGCACTTTATCCACCTTTTCAACAAAAAGCTGATGTTATTTTGGAAAAAAAAGGTTTTGTTATGGGAAAAAATTTGATTACAAAAGTATTTGAAGGTGATGACCACAGCGAAAAGTCTTGGCAAAAACGCCTTCATATACCTTTGGTTTTTTTGTTGGGGGAAAGATAAAAAAATTACAAATTAATTTTTGCACCTACCACCAAAATATCGTCCATTTGTCGTTGTGAGCCTTGCCAATTATCTATGGAAGTTTTCAAGATTTGTTTTTGTTCATCAAAAGGTTTTTGGTGAATGTTAAACAACAATTCTTTGAATTTTTTACTCATAAATTTACGATTAAGTTCGCCATTTTCACCACCACCAAATTGGTCTTGATAACCATCAGAATAAATATAAAATATAAATTCTTTGGTATCGTTCAGGTCAAATATATGATGGTCAAAATCCTGTTCTAAGGTTTTCATTACTTTGGTATAACCGCCAATACCCTTTTTATCACCTTTTACTTCGCCCACTTGTCCATCTTTGATATAAAAAAGTGGATTGTGCGCCCCTGCAAATTGAAGTATTTTAGTTTTTTTATTCCACACCACAAGCGCAATATCCATACCATCTCTATTTTCGGTGGTATTTTGTTGGAGTTGGTGGGTAATTTCTTCGTGTAATTTTTTTAAGATAAGTTCAGCTTGGTATATTTTATGGTCTTTTACGATTTGTTTCAAAAGCGAATCCCCAATCATACTCATAAAAGCACCTGGCACACCGTGACCTGTGCAATCCACAGCAGCCATAAAAGCAATATCATTTACTTCATAAAACCAATAAAAATCCCCTGAAACCACATCTCTTGGCTGAAAAAATACAAAACTATTATTAAAAGTTTTTTGGATTTCGGTTATATTGGGCAACATTGCTTTTTGAATGTAGCTTGCATATTGAATACTGTCTGTAATATCTTTATTTTTTTCTTTTATTTCCTCAAAAGCAATTTCAAGTCTGTGATTTTGTTCCCAAATATAATCTTTTTGTGTAATAATTTCGCTTTGTGCCTCTAATATTTCGTGGTTTTTTTGCAAAAGCAGTTCATTAGATTTCTTTTTTTCTTGATAACGCCTTGCCAAAATTGCCATAATAACCAACAAAAGCAACGCTCCCACAATCAACGAATTACGAATAAGTGCTTGTTGTTGGCGTTGTGTTTCATTTTTTTCGTTGATTTCTTTGATTTTAAGGGCTTTGACTTCATTTTCTCTGTATTTTCTAATAGAATCCTGCCTAAGATATGCTACAATAAGGTCTGCTTTGGACATTTGCTCCATAAGCGAAAGCTGTTTTGTTTTGCTTTCTTCCAATTCTTTTTCTTTTTGGACAATGGTAAGGGCTTTGTTTTGGATTTCAAGTTCTTGGATTTTCTTTTTAGATTCTAATATTTCATTTTCTTGTTTTTGCTTTTCGGTCAATCGT
Source organism: Cytophagales bacterium (assembly GCA_013297825.1). GTDB lineage: Bacteria > Bacteroidota > Bacteroidia > Cytophagales > Microscillaceae > JAAFIN01. Next base: position 21,180 of record JAAFIN010000034.1, on the reverse strand, counting down.
TTCATTTCCTTTATTTTATATTCATTTTCTCTGAGTGCTGCTGTGCGAAATGTATTATGAAGGTTCATATTTTCTTTATATTTTGCTTCATTTCCCATTTTTTCATATACTTCTGCAAGCAATAAATAACAACTACTCATTTGCTTGGTGTCTTTCATAACCATTGAATTTTGCAAAGCACCTTCCAAATGTCCAGCAGATTCTTCATAACGTTTGAGGTTGTTGAGAATAACAGAAAGATTGATTTGGGCAGAAATGATACCTACTTTGTCTTTGCGTTTTTTGCGTCCTACGAGGGTTTTTTGAAAATAGTCAGCAGATTTATTATAATCTAATTTATCTGCGTAAATCATTGCCAAATTGCTATAAAGTGCATAAATCCCTGTTTCGTTGTTCAGTTTTTCATTGATTGAAATTGATTTTTCAAAGTAATTTATAGCATTTGTATAGTCCTTTTTTTCCCAATAAATAGAAGCAGCTTGGTTAAAAAAACGTGTGGCTTCTTTCAAATTTCCTAATTTTTCTTGTTCTTCTGCACGTGTAAGGTTGGTAGGAATATCATCAGACAATGATGAAAAATCCAAACCTTGTGTATTTCCTTGTGAAAACATCAAGTTAGTCCAAAAACAAAAAATTAACAACAATATGCAAAAACGCATAAATTAAATTAGGCAAAAATATTTTTGATTGATTATCAAGTAGGTTTTTAAGGCGGAAAATTAGCTATTTTTTTTCACTTATCACAATATTAAGGCAAATTTAGGGTAAATTTTTATTAAAGTTCTTTAAATAAAAGCATTTTAGAACACGGATTTTGCAGATTAACATAGATTTTTTTCGTAAAAATTTTGATGTTTTTATCAATTTTTAAATTTAATTTTAAAAATCCTATTCTTAATTCCTAATTCTTAATTAAAAAATCCTGCCATTTTGTCAGTTTTTTTTTATTTTTTAAAAAAATTATCAAAAAAAAACGCTTGGCACAAGGGTTGTAAATAGGTAAAACATAAATTTAATTTTAAATTAAAAAAATTTAGTAACAAAACATCTTTTCAAAAAAACTGATTTATAAAAATGGGAAAAATAATTGGTATTGACTTAGGAACAACCAACTCTTGCGTTGCGGTAATGGAAGGCAACGAACCCGTAGTAATTGCAAATAGCGAAGGCAGACGCACCACACCATCTATTGTAGGATTTTTGGACAATGGAAAAGGCGAACGCAAAGTAGGTGACCCTGCAAAACGCCAAGCAATTACAAACCCAAAAAATACAATATTTTCTATCAAACGCTTTATGGGAAAAGGTTTTGATACCGTAACCAGCGAAGTAAGCAATGTGCCTTATACCGTAGAATCAGGCAATAACAACACGCCACGTGTACGCATTGGCGACCGTCAATATAGCCCACAAGAAATTTCTGCAATGATTCTTCAAAAAATGAAACAAACTGCAGAAGAATATTTGGGTACAACTATCACCGAAGCAGTTATCACAGTTCCAGCGTATTTTGGTGATGCAGAACGTCAAGCAACCAAAGAAGCAGGTCAAATCGCAGGTTTAGATGTAAAACGTATTATCAATGAGCCAACCGCAGCAGCACTTGCGTATGGTCTTGACAAACGCACCAAAGATATGAAAATCGCAGTATTTGACCTTGGTGGTGGTACTTTTGATATTTCTGTGTTGGAACTTGGCGAAGGTGTTTTTGAAGTAAAATCAACCAACGGTGATGTACGTTTGGGTGGTGATAATTTTGACGAAAGAATTATTCATTGGCTTGCTGACGAATTTAAAGCAGAACATAATGTTGATTTGCGTAAAGACCCAATGGCTTTACAACGCTTAAAAGAAGCTGCAGAAAAAGCAAAAATTGAACTTTCAAGTGGTGCTTCTACTGATATAAATCTTCCTTATATTATGCCAATAGATGGCATTCCACAACATTTGGTAAAACAACTTACAAGAGCAAAATTTGAGCAACTTGTTGATGATTTGATTAGAAAAACATTAGAACCTTGCAAAAAAGCCCTTCAAGATGCCAAAATGACAACTGCTGACATTGATGAGGTTATTCTTGTGGGTGGTTCTACTCGTATTCCTAAAATTCAGGAAGAAGTTGAGAAATTTTTTGGTAAAAAACCTTCAAAAGGCGTAAATCCTGACGAAGTTGTGGCAGTAGGTGCAGCAATTCAAGGTGGTGTATTGACAGGTGAAGTAAAAGATGTATTGTTATTGGACGTTACGCCTCTTTCTTTGGGTATTGAAACAATGGGTGGTGTATTTACCAAACTTATTGATGCAAATACAACCATTCCAACCAAAAAATCTGAAACTTTCTCTACCGCAGCGGATAATCAGCCTTCTGTTGAATTACACGTATTGCAAGGTGAAAGACCAATGGCAAAAGACAACCGCACAATTGGTCGTTTTAATTTAGAGGGAATTATGCCAGCTCCTCGTGGTGTGCCTCAAGTAGAAGTTACTTTTGACATAGATGCAAATGGTATCTTAAACGTTTCTGCGAAAGATAAAGCTACAAACAAAGAACAACGTATTAGAATTGAAGCATCTTCTGGTATTTCAAAAGATGAAATTGAAAAAATGCGTAGAGAAGCTGAAGCAAATGCAGACAGCGACAAACTTGTAAAAGAACAAGCTGAAAAACTTAATCAAGCAGATTCTTTGATTTTCCAAACTGAAAAGCAACTTAGCGAATTTGGTGATAAACTTGGTGATAAACACTTAGGCAACATCAAAGGTGCTTTGGAAACACTTAAATCAGCTCACGCTAACAAAGATTTCAATGCAATAGACCTCGCTACAAAAACGCTTAATGATGCGTGGGGCGTAGCAAGCCAAGAAATGTATGCAAATACAGGCGGAAATCCAGGTAATCCAAATCCAGGCAACCCAACAGGTGCTACTGATATTGATTATGAAGATATGAAATAATAATGTTGAATTATAAATGGTGAATGTTGAATGAAACAGCCAAATTCAATAACGAATCATAAATATACACATCAGATATCAACAACTTAAACCTAAGATTTTAAAAACCTTATAAGTTTGAGCAAACCATTTTCTGATTTGTATATTAAGTAAAATAATTACTTATCAACACATAAAAAAACCTTTTCCAAAATTAAATTTTAGAAAAGGTTTTTTTATTTTTTAAGCAAATTTATGAAAAAATGGTTTTATTTCAACAATGCCAACAATTTTTTCAATGTATTTTCTGCATCAGCTTTGTTATGAAATTTTAAAGTTTGCATATATTCGCTTGCTTCACGTTTTTCAGTTTCAACTTTTGCTTTTTTCTTCATATCATATTGTTCAACGGTGTATTCTTTGCCTTTTTGAAGATAATAATACATCTTAAAATAAGGTTTTTGATATTTTTTCATCAAGTTTATAGCACCTTTATCCTCTTTAAAAATTCCCTCCCAATCATTATTTTCATCTTTTTTTACTTCTTTTTCCATTGGATTACCAAAAGAATCTACTTTTGAAAAAATACTGATAGGATATTTGGTAACAAATACACTACTCAAATCACTGTCTTTGTAACTTGCGGTTCCTGCATTTTTTGCATTGTATTCTTTGCTATTAGAAAACCAAAAATCATACTGCACCAACATATCTTTTTCCACTTCATAATAAGATTCAATAAAAAGCGGAATATACACATCTTTTTTTCCAAGCGTATTCCAACTTGGCAATTCAATAAAATGCGGTTTTGTGGTAAATGATTTATTCAAATCACCAATTTTTATGCTTCTTTGTGCTTGTAAAGGTGCAACTATTAAGAAAGCAAACAATAATACACCAAAAAAGGCGTTAGAAATTTTTTTCATATAAAAAGTTTTTTAAAATTAAAAAGTTGTTATTTTTTTGTGTTTTTTTTTAAAATAGCACAAAAATTTATACGCAAAACAACACATTATTTTTTAATAAAAAACTTCTTTTTTGACGAACTGCGAAAAATCTTTTATGAAAATGCCTTTTGGATTGATAAAGGTAAAACTAAATATTTAGTTGATTTTTTATTTTTTATAAAAAAATTAAAAACATAACCCACCAAAACACAAAAACTTTCGTCTTGTAAGTATAACTTTCTTTTCTATTGTCATTCAAAATGACAAAACCATTTTTACCAAAATAAACCTAATTTCAAATGATAAAAACTTTTACAAACTTTTTTTTACTCTTTTTTGGCATATTTTTAATAAACGCTTGCTTTTCTGTTGCATTGGCACAAACACGCATTATTTCATTTCAAATCAATGACGACCTTACCAAAGAACCGCTTATCCAGGCAACTGTTGCAGTAAAAGGCACAAATAATGGCACTGTAACTGACGAAAACGGAATGTTTAGTATAGAAGCAAGCGTAGGAAATATCTTGGTGATAAGTTATGCAGGTTATGAAGATAGAGAATTTTTGGTAACAGAAAAAAGCGTTTCATTGCTCAATGCTGAAAAACATTCCAGAGGAAAAGCAGAAAAAAACTTTGTGGAAAAAACCAATCACACATTAAGACCAATTCATTCTTACGCAGAAAAAGATAGTGTTGCATTTGATTATCGTATTTTTTCTAAAAAAAATATCCAACACAAAAGAGCAGGCGAAGTAAATTTTCAGGAAGAAAGCATTTCTATAAAAGATACATCATTCATAGAAAAATTTTATAAAAATGCGGAATATATCCAAAAAATTAAGGTAAAAGATGGCAAAATAGATTTTAAATATAATTTTTTGGGAAAAAATTATTACCACACTTTCAAAAATCTTTCTGTGGAATACACAGGACAATTAGAGGCAAGTATGCCCAACAAAACGCCAAATCTCCAAAATAAATATGCACAAGGCACACAGAATACTTGGCAGAAAGATTCGCCTTTTAGTTATGGGGCAGAAATAAAATCACTTGTATATGATACAAACCAAAATCTCGTGCCTGCGTCCAACAATACAGGCACGCCTGCACTTACGCACAATGCTTTGAATTTATTACAAACAAGCATTATGCAAAGTCATCACATAAAAATAGCTTCACGTTGGCAAAAAAACGCCCATTCTTTTCAGCAAAACACAACTTTTCATTACCAAAACACAACAGGAATTTTATCCCAAAATATCCAAAATTATTATGCCTTAGCAAGTAATATCAATTACCAACAACATCAATTAAATTTTAGGGCTTCCAAAGAACAACAAAATTTACCACTTTTGGGGGCAAATTGGCAAAATATAATGGCAGGAATTTATGGAAATTCGCCTTCTTTTGACCCAAGCAAAACATTCGCCCAACAAATCCAAGTTCCTGACAAAAATACCAATGAGCAAATTGCTTTTACATTTTCACCTCATATTCCTCAACATAGATTTACAAATAGAAGAATATACATCAATTTTAATACTAAATTTGGTGGAAATTTTCAAAATAAAAATAATTTATTTGGCGTAATGCCTCAAATGGTAAATACACCGCAAGGCAGACTTTCAGAACGGAATATTGTGAATAATACGCTTTTTGGGCAAGTAGGAATAAGTTTTGATGGGCAAAAAGAAATTAATTTTGGAGTTTTTGAAGAATATACTAAAATCAAGGTAAGTTTTGATTATTACCACGAATACCAAAATACAACCTTAAATCGTCAAGATGCTTTTGGTTTTGTGGGCAAAGAATTGCGTTTTGAGCAAGCACAACAATCATTTTTTACAAAATATTATTTGGAAAGAAGCACACATTTACCTTCTATTTCATTAGATTTTGATGTAGATGATGCTTTTTTTATCAAAGGAAATGTAAAAAAATATCATTCAAGCACACTTGATAATCAAGCACCTCTTGATAATGTTTATTATAGCATTGGCTCACGCTGGTATCCTTTTCGGGTATGGAATATATTATATAACTCCAATATAAGTTCATTTACAGGGTTAAATGAACATTTTGCGATTTCTGCAAATTATAGTACCAATCCACACGAAGCACCACTTTTGTATAATCAATATCATTTTAATAGCCTCCAAATGCCAATTTCGCAATTTAGGAGTTATTATGAAAATACCGAACTTACTTGGCACAAAGGACTTTCACCTGAAATTTTACAGAAATTTAATGTTGGTATTGATATTGAATTTTCTAAAAGATACCATTCTTCTCCTTTCAAATTAAATTTCAATTATTTTCAACATAATACTCAAAATATGATATTGCCTATTGCCAGAAGTAACGTTTTTGGGTTAGAAAATGCCATCAATTTACGCAATAGAGGTTGGGAATTGGAATTAGAATTTAAAAAAAGAATTTCAAATTGGCGATATTATCGTGACACAGATGGTTATGAATATTATGCAATCATAACCAGCAAATTAAGCATTTCACGTTATAATCCTATTGTAACCAAAATCCACACAGGACAATCAAATATTCCAATTACAGGATATCAAGAAATCTCAACACAAGCCATAGAAGGACAACCTTTGGGCGTAATTGTGGGAAGTGCATATTTGCGTGATGAACAAGGCAGAAAAATAATTGATGTAGATGGTTTTCCAAAAGTAAATCCTACACCACAGATTTTGGGCAATCAAAACCCTGATTTTATAATGGTTTGGCTCAATGAAATACAAAATAATGTTTTTGGATTTTCTGTTTCGTTGGAATACCGACACGGTGGTTATGTGTGGAATGGCACACAAAACGCATTAAATTATTGGGGAACAAGCCAACAATCTGCACAAGAACGCAATATTACCAATTATGTTTTTAGTGGTGTAAATCCAAATGGACAACCCAATACTATTGCGGTTGATTTTGCAAATCCTAATTTACCTTTTGGACAAAATCGTTTTGTGCGTTATGGATTGGAAGGCGTAGGCGAAGATGCCTTAGTGCGTGCAACATCTTTGCGTATTAGAGAAATTTGTTTTTCACAAAATTTAAGAAAATTTCTTTTTTCTCAAAGAATGAGAAATTCTTTTCCAAGAATGGATATGATTTTTAAGTTGTACGCAAGTAATATTTTGCTGTATGCTCCTAATTTTTCTTCTGACCCTCAAACCTCTTTGATGAATTATTCATTAGGCACAGGTTTGGATTTTATGAATGCTCCTGCTACTTCTCAAATGGGTTGTAAGTTATTTTTGAAATTTTGAGCAGGATTAAGCAGGATTTTAGAGCAGGATTTTTCAGGATTAAGGGATTAGCAGGATTTTAGAACAGGATTTTTCAGGATTAAGGAATTTTAGAAATAAAAAAAAGGCTGTTCCATTTAACATTCACCATTTAACATTAAAAATGGTTGTTCCATTTAACATTTAACATTCATCATTAAAAAAGGCTGTTCCATTCACAATTCAACATTTACCATTCACCATTACCTATCCACCTCCCCCATTACAAAATCCAAAGAGCCAATTATTGCGATTAAATCAGAAAAAAGCACACCTTTAGAGATAGCAGGCAAGACAGAAAGATTGACAAAACAAGGAGAACGCACCTTGCAACGCAAAGGAATATCAGATTTTCCATCACTTTCCAAGAAAAAACCCAATTCTCCTTTGGGTGTTTCGCCTCTGAAATATAAAAATTGTTTTTCAGGGCGAATTTTTTTAGGAATGGCACTTTGAGGGTTAAAATCTGGCGTTCTTTTGTGTTCTTTTAAGAGTTTTTCTATACATTGATGCAAAATTTTGATGCTTTCATAACATTCTTGAAGCCTTACCCAAGTTCTATCCCAACAATCGCCCTGTTTTCCCATTGCACCAACGCCCACAGGCACGTCAAAATCAATTTCGGAATACACAGAATACGCATCTTTTTTTCGTAAATCCATTTTCAAACCGCTTGCGCGCATAATTGCACCTGTGAGGGCATAATTTACCGCAAGCTCCAACGAAATAACCCCAACATTTGCAGTCCGTGCAATAAAAATCTTGTTATTTATCATTAGATTTTCGGTTTCTTTTATTTTTGGAGTCAAATAATCCAAAAATTCTTTGCATTTTTCCTCAAAACCTACAGGCAAATCATAATAAAGCCCTCCAATCCAAATATAGTTATACAACATTCTTGCACCTGTTAGCCATTCCAAAAGCCTCAAAATATGTTCCCTATCACGCATTAACCACAAAAAAGGCGTTGTTGCACCAATATCCACCCCGTATGTGCCTAATGCCACAAAATGCGAAGCAAGTCTATTGAGTTCTGCCACTAAAACCCTGATATATTCCACTCTTTTTGGAATTTGGTCAGTAATGCCAAGCATTTTTTCAACCGCCATAGCATATACGTGTTCGCTATTCATCGCACTTACATAATCCATACGGTCAATATAAGGGATTATTTGGGCATAATTCAGTTTTTCACAATGTTTTTCAAAACATCTGTGCAAATATCCAATGTGTGGAGCAATATCTGTGATAAATTCACCATCAGTCAGCACCTCCAAACGCAAAACTCCGTGTGTAGATGGGTGTTGAGGGCCTAAATTTACTGATATTTTACCATTTTTTAGGTCATTTTCTGTAAATTTATTGGGTTCTGAATTAGCAAGATGTTGCGGTGAATAGACATACTGCACTTTTTGGGTGCGTGGCTGGGCAGTATCAATATCTTGTGGGGGAAACATAAAATAATGTTGAATGATAAATGATGAATTTACATTAAATTTTATTTAATTATCAAAATTTTATTCTAATTATTTTAAAAATATTTTTAAAATAATTAGAAATGGCTGTTTCATTTATAATTCATAATTTAAAAAGCGTTTTTATATTTTTCAAAAGTTGCATTGTCAAAACGTTGCAATACTTTTTTGAGGCTATTAAGCACATTTTTCAAGGAGCCATCACATTGCCTACGCATCAGCATACCCAAAATACGCATTTCTGCTTTATTGGGAAGGCATTTTTTTTGAATTTCTTGTTTAAAGATTTTTTCTACGCAATCGTAAGTATAATTTTGTCCATCAAAACCTTCATTTTTCATAGCTTTTTTGAGATAATCCGCAGAAAGTTTATTAAATAATTTGCGGTCTTGGAGAGCAATTTTTATGATTTCACAAGATTCAGCAAAATAATCTTTGAGCGTAATATCATAGATTTTTTGATAAGGAATATTTTGGAGTTGGTCGTTGGTTTGTGGAAGAAGTTTGTCCATAGCATTTTCCAACGCATCACCATTAAAAAACCTAAATTCTGCACCTGATTTCATTTTTTTGATTTCCTTGATGGGGTCTTTTCCAGCGATATTTTTAAAATTATTTTTAAATTCATCATTTCTAAAAAAACTGCCATCATTCCAATACGCATTTTTGCGGTCAAATGCTATGACCAAGCCATAATACATATAAGAAGGCTGACTTTCACATTGAGAAGCAGGGTATTTTGGCGTTTCTTTTTCGCCTTTGTCGTGCATTAAGTCAGTTGCATTAAAAAACATATTTTCGTTATTTGCATAACGTTTTGAATTGGTAGAAAGCGAAACTGTTATCAATTTTCGCATTTCTTCAATATTTTTTGCTTCAGATGTAAATTTAGGTGTAGATTGTGTGAAAGAAAACAATACGCCTAAACAAATAAAAGTGATAAAAGATTTGTAAATTTTCATAAAATTTTATTTTTTTAAATTTATAGTAGATAATTATTTAAAAAAAGCTAAAAAACCATATTTTCATTGTTTTTTAGCTTTTACTTAAGAAATTAAAAGTTAAGAAATTAAAATCAAAAAAAATTAAAAATTTGGTGTGTGTTTGTATTTTGAATAAAAATCATCAATCACTTTTACAGCATCTTCTGGCGTATCAACGATATTTATCAAATCCAAATCTTCTGCACTAATATTTTTTTCTACGTCCAAAACCACATCTTTCAACCATTGAATAAGTCCCTGCCAATAACTTGTACCATACAAAATGATAGGGAATTTTTCTATTTTTTTGGTTTGAATAAGCGTAAAAGCCTCAAAAAGTTCGTCCATTGTTCCCAAACCGCCAGGCATTACGATAAAACCTTGTGCGTATTTTACAAACATTACTTTTCGCACAAAGAAATAATCAAAATTGATGAGTTTGTCGTGGTCTATAAATGGGTTGGTGCTTTGCTCAAAAGGCAAAACAATGCCCAAACCTACTGACGCACCTTTTTCACGTCTTGCACCTTTGTTGCCTGCTTCCATAATGCCAGGTCCTCCACCTGTGATAACGCCATAACCTTTTTTGACCAAAAGTGCAGCCACTTCTTCAGCGTGTTGGTAATAAGGATTTTCAGGTTTGGTGCGTGCAGAACCAAATATAGACACACAAGGGCCTATTTGTGAAAGTTTTTCAAAACCTTGTACAAATTCTGCCATTATTTTGAACACACCCCAAGAATTAGAACTTTTGATTTCTTGCCAATCACGTGTGGTTACAGGTTCAAAGACTTCTTTGATTTTTTCTTCTAAATTTTTTAAACTCATAAATTTATTTTTTTTGTAAATAGTTTAGTTTTTATTTTAAAAAATGAAATATAAAAAATTATTTTATATTATAGATTTTAACTCTTGGAAGGTTTTAAACCCTCCAAGAGTTTAGGAGCGTATTTTTTTACTAACCTTATTTTTAGATAGTATCATTAAAAATTATTGCTATGCCATTTTTTAAGAATTTTTAATAATTTCTTTTACATATTCAATACTCACACTAAAAATATTAGCAATGAGTTTTATGTCAATGCCTGATTTATAGGCATTTATAACACTTTGTTTTTTTTCTAAATTAGCTTTTTCAATTTCTAAATTAGCTTTTTCACGTTCTTTTCTTGCACCTTCTTGATAAAATTCATCTTCTTCAATGTTAAAAATTAGTGCCATTTTTTTAAGAATTTTTAATAATTTCTTTTACATATTCAATACTCACACTAAAAATATTAGCAATAAGTTTTATCTCAATGCCTGATTTGTAAGCATTGATGATACTTTCGTTTAATTTTTCATTTACTTTTTCGTTTAATTTTTCAAGTCCTTTTTTAAGCCCTTCTTGATAAAATTCATCTTCTTCAATGTTAAAAATTAGTGCCATTTTTTAAGAATTTTTAATAATTTCTTTTACATATTCAATACTCACACTAAAAATATTAGCAATAAGTTTTATCTCAATGCCTGATTTGTAAGCATTTATAACACTTTGTTTTTTTTCTAAATTAGCTTTTTCAACCTCTAAATTAGCTTTTTCAATTTCTAAATTAGCTTTTTCACGTTCTTTTCTTGCACCTTCTTGATAAAATTCATCTTCTTCAATGTTAAAAATTAGTGCCATTTTTTTAAGAATTGGGGAAATAAAGTTATTTAATTTTTTGATTTTGGACAAAATACGAATTTGTCTAATAAATTTTTCTTTTGCATTTGTATTTTTATAACGTGGAAGTGTGGTAGAAAGTGTAACCATTTTTTCAATAATTTTTTCCATTGCGTCCTCCTTTTTATCCACCCCAAAATTTGCTAAAATACCTAACATAACCACCTCTGGAATATCTGAATTAAGAAACTGGTTATAATTTACACTTTCAATGTCAAACAAATTGTATCTAAATGATATGTCATTGTGTTGAAATTCGTTTTTCATATTCATTTTTTCCAAACCAATATAAATGACAAATTGCAACAAGGGAACATTATGTTTTCGGTACAAAATTGTATAATATTCTGCCATTCTCTTGTGCATTTCGTCATTGTTAAAAGTTTGAAATTCAATATGCAAAATAAAATTATCTTGTGGTCTTTCAGGAAAACTTACCATTTTTAGAACATCAGGCTCACGTTCTATGGTAATTTGGACTTGTTCAGGAAGGTCAGAAAGATTTTGTGGGTCAATATTAAGTTTCAAAGTTGTATTAACCAACGTAAGAACACTTGGTAAAATATTTTCCTTGATAATTTTATCAAATTTATTTGCTTGTGTGTATTCTGTGGTTTGTTTTTCGGTTTTATCTTGAGAATTTTGTTCTTTTTTTGCCATTGAATTTTATTATCAATTTTGTTATTTTTTTTCAAAAACTAAAAATCAAAGGAAATCATTTTTTTTCAAAAATCCAAAAAAAAGGTTAATTTTGAGGCTTATAAAAAAATCTTAGGAATCAGAAGTCAGAAAAAAGGAATCAGAAGTCAGAAAAAAGGAATCAGAAGTCAGGAAAATCAAAAAAAATATTTTCAAAAATTCAAAAAACAATTAAATAAATTAAAATGAAAAATCCGCTTGGATTAGATTTCCGATTAGTATTAGTGCATTTGGGAATAATTGTTGGTTTTGTTATTGTGAGTTTGGTGTATTGTTCCCCTATTTTTAAAAATAAAAAACTTTTTCAAAATGACGTAATCCAAGCACAAGGTGCTTCGCAAGAACTCACTTTGCACCAACAACAAACAGGCGAAAAACATCATTGGACAAATAGTATGTTTGGTGGTATGCCTGCGTTTTTGGTCAAAATGGATTATCCATCAAGTTTTACAACGCAAGTTGGACGTGTGATTACATACGCATTGCCTACGCCTGCCAATATGATTTTTTTGTATTTTTTGGGTGGTTATTTAATGTTTGTGATGTTGGGTTATGATATGCGTACAAGCGTTTTAGGGGCTTTGGGTTTTGGGTTGGGTTCGTACAATATCATCAATATAGAAGCTGGACATCTTTCTAAGGTTGTTGCACTTGCATTTGCACCGCCTTTGGTGGGTGCGGTTGTGATGGCGTATCGTGGCAAAATATGGCTTGGAAGTACCTTAGCAGGTTTATTTTTGGGTATTCAATTATACGGAAATCACATTCAAATTACATATTATTTGTTTTTGGCGTTGGCAATTTATGCAATTTTTGAATTGATAAATCAAATTTTAGCCAAAAAAAACCTCAAAGATTTTGCCCTTGCAAGTGTTGCTTTATTGATTACAACAGGTTTGGCGGTTGGCTCACACGCTTCACGCCTTATGACCAATTATGAATACACAAAATATACAATTCGCGCACCTTCTGAACTTGCAGAAGCCAAAAAACAAAAAACCGCAGGAGCTGACAGAGATTATGCTTTTCAATGGAGCTACGGAATAGGTGAAAGTTTTACGTTTTTGATGCCTAATTTCGTAGGGAGAGGCTCAGGAATTGGTGGCGAATTAAAAGAAAATTCTATCTTATCTGAAACATTGGCAAATAACAACCTCAATCCAGAAGTTGCCAAACAATTACCGATTTATTGGGGAAGTCAGCCATTTACATCAGGGCCTGCATATATGGGCGTGGTGATTATATTTTTGATGGTTTTTGCTTTATTTCATAGTCAAGATACCTTAAAATGGTATTTATTTGGTATATTTTTATTTTTTACCAGCATTTCTTGGGGCAAAAATTTTTTCCTAAATGATATTTTATTTGACACGTTGCCAATGTATAGCAAATTTAGGGCACATACGATGATTTTGTCTTTAAACCAAATATTTGCGGTTTGGCTTGCGGTGTTGGGTGTGCAAAGTTTGCTTGAAAATGTTTTTGACAAAGAAAATAAAGAAATTGATAAAGATAGAAAAGCAAAATCATTACAAAAATTATACATTTCAGGTGGAATAGTTGGTGGAATTTGTTTGTTTTTTGCCCTTTTGGGTGGAATAGTACAAGATTTTAGACCTGATGGCGAATTGCAAGATGACGGAAAAGGCAAAAAAGTGATGATAAATGGTGATGATATGCTTGCTCGCCAGCTTAGGGGAATGATTACTGAAGCAGGTACAAGCCAAGTTATGCAGGCTTTGCGTAGCGAAAGGGAGAATTTACAATCTGCAGATGCGTGGCGTGGGGTTGGTTTTGTGTTAATTGCGAGTGCGTTGTTGTTTGCAATGATACAAGGTTTTTTAGCTACTGAAATTGGCGTAATTATTTTGATTTTTTTGGCAATGATTGACTTGTGGAGTGTGGATAGAAGGTATTTTAATGATGAAAATTTTGAAGATGCCAGCGAAGTAGATGGTCGTTTTGATTTGCCTGAAAGCGTTATGAAGGTAAAATATGAAGACAAAAGTCATTTTAGGGTTTTTTATCCATCAAAAGGCATTACTTCTGATGCTACGGTTTCGTATCATTTCAAAAATATAGGCGGTTATCACGGTGCAAAACTTCGCAGATATCAGGAATTGATTGATAAGCATATTTCGCAAAATAATATGTCAGTTTTTGATATGCTTAATACAAAATACATTTTTCAAGAAAATAAAGAAAGACAATTACAAATCATCAAAAATCCAGAGGCTTGCGGAAATGCGTGGTTTGTGCCTGAAATCAAAATCGTAAAAGATGCAGACGAAGAACTAAAATCTTTGGAGAAATTTAACCCAAAAAATACCGCTTTTGTAGATGCACGTTTTGAGAAATTTGTAGAAAAAAACACGAATTTTGATAGTTCTGCTACGATTTCATTAGAAAAATATGCACCTGCGGAACTCATTTATAAATCAAAAAGTAAAAATGCCCAAAATGCAATTTTTTCAGAAATTTTTTATCAAGATGGCGAAAAAATGGGTTGGAAATGTTACATTGATGGAAAAGAAGTTCCACATTTTAGGGCTAATTATGTGCTTAGAGGCGTGAAAATTCCTGCTGGCGACCATAAAATCGTTTTTAAATTTGAAACACCGCTTTATACACAAGGCGAAACAATTTCGTTGATAAGTTCTATTTTGCTGTTTTTGGCAATAATTGGAGGGATTTATTTTACTTTTTTTGGGAGAAAAATAGAAAGTCAAAAATAATTAAATTTGGCTGTTTCATTCCTAATTCATAATTCCTAATTAAAAATGACTTGGTTAGCAGTTTTAATATTAGCCTTGATAGAAGGGCTTACAGAGTTTTTGCCTATCTCTTCCACAGGGCATTTAGTGCTTGGTGCTAATTTTTTTGGTTTAGACATAGAAAAAGGTTTTACCAAAATATTTGAGGTAAATATTCAATTTGGGGCAATATTGGCAGTAGTTGTTATTTATTACAAAAAATTCTTCCAAAGTTTTGAATTTTATCTCAAACTTGTGGTAGGCGTATTGCCTGCGGTTATTTTAGCACTTTTATTCAAAGATTTTATTGATAAAAATCTTGAATCACTTTATATGATAATTGCCAATTTATTTTTTGGTGGTATATTATTGGTGTTTGTGGATAAATTTTTTCCTGAAAATGCAGAAAATAATAATGCTCAAGAAAAAGAAATTTCGTATTTACTTTCTTTCCAAATAGGTTGTTTTCAATGTTTGGCAATGTTGTTGCCAGGTTTATCACGTTCAGCTTCTACGATTTTGGGCGGTATGGCAATGGGTTTAAACAGGAAACAATCTGCAGAATTTTCGTTTTTTTTGGCAGTTCCCACTATGTTTTTAGCGTCTGCTTACAATCTTTTAAAAAGTTACAAAACAATCCAACCGCAAGAATGGCAATTTTTGGCAGTTGGCAACTTGTTTGCGTTTTTGGTGGCAATCGTTGCGATTAAGTTTTTTGTGGATATTTTAACAAAATACGGTTTTAAATACTTTGGTTATTACAGAATAATATTTGCTATTATGATGTTTTTAATTTTAAATTTTTAATTAAAATTAAGATAACAAAAATAAAATAACAAAAATATTTGATTTTTTGAAAAAATGATGGTATTTTGATTTTGTTTTTTAATAACATTATTTTTTTTATATTCTTTTTAATTTTTTTTAATATTTAATACAAATTTTAATATAAAACTTATGATTGAAACCCTTTACACTTGGGGGAAAAATCTCCCTGTTGTGGGCTATTGGATAAAAATGGCTTACATTTCTTATCGTGTCAAAAATGCTGTTACAAAATACAGCGACAACAAACTTGACCCAAAAACGTCTAAACTTGTAGGCAAAGAACTTGAAAAAGAGCTTATAGACCAAGCAAAAGATTTTTATAAGGCTGAAATAGAGCCTCTTGTGATTGCAAATGGCATTTCAGAAGAAACTGCAAAACCCATCAAAGAAACTGCTATCAAGGAAATGGTCAGAATTGTAACTGAAAAAATACTCGCAAATATTTCATCAGAAGACAAACAAGCCAAAAAAGACAACAAAGCTGAAAAAGGTGATAGCGAAAGTGATAAAAAAGACGAAAAAAAATCTGAAAACAGCGAAGAAAAACCCAAAAAGAAAAAATCTGAAACCACCGAAAACAGCGAAGAAAAACCCAAAAAGAAAAAATCTGAAACCACCGAAAATAGCGAAGAAAAACCTAAAACAGAAGAAAATAATTCTTAATCTGAAAAAACAAAAGAACTACATTTTTTTAGGAAAAATGTAGTTCTTTTTGGTTTTTTACCCAACTTAGGAATACGTAAATTTTGAGTTCAATACTTTCCTAAACGCACTAAAAATAAATCTGTGAAAATCTGTGTTAATCCGTAAAATCTGTGTTCCTATTTCTTAAAAAGTTCCTGTTAATTTTACAAATACCGCAATAGCACTATTTTGATTATCCATTTTTTGGTTGGTATCACCATAATTCAAATTATAACCGCTTCCAGGAAAATATCGTGTATTCATTTGTACCGCATCTGCCTTGTGTTGTGTGTAAAGATATGGAGCAAGACGACCTCCAAAAACAAAATACAGACGAAATGACTCCTCTATGTTGATTTTTATCTTCATACTTGCAATAAGTTCCAATCCATAAAAAAAATTATTTCCCTTATAATCTGTAATTTGCGTAGGATTATTGGTGTAATAATTATTAGACAAAGATAATTGTGTGCGTTCATCAAAAGTACCAAGCGGAAAAGCCACCGAAAACATAAATCGTGTAGATGGCTTATCATATATTCGCTCATCAAGTGATAATCTACCTGACGAAATAATAGACAACATAGGCTTAAAATAAAAGCCTTTGTTATGCACATCAAAATTTTTGGCTTTCCAAAAATATTCTGTATAACCAATTTCTGCACCATAAGCCCACAATTTACCAAAAAATCTATGCACCTCTGTATCAACCGAAAATCCTCCTGAAATAGGTCTAAATCCTGCTTTGCTAAGATTTACGCCTACAAGCCATTTCTCAACATCTTCCTCATTTTGTTTTTTTTTAACTTCTTTTGTTGGAAATTTAGGAATTTCTACATCTGGAATTTGTGCGTATGATATTGTATTTAAAAAAATCATACAAAAAATTAAATAAACAATAAACTGCAATAAAAATATTTTTTTATTGTGCAATTTTTTATAATGTAATCCTAAGTTCATATTGAAAATAATAAAGGTTGAGATATTTGGATTCAATGATTGAAATCGAGTTGGTTGGAAAAGAGGTTTGTTCTGGGATAATTTTTAGGTTTTTGTATTTTGTGATAATGCCACAATTTCTGCTTCCATATTTATAATATAGTTCGCCCATAACGCTCAAACTATCTTTTTGTCCATTTGGTTTTTCAAAAATAAAACAAAATGTTTTGGGATTTGGTATGCTTGGAAATGGCAAAATATAATTTGCAAAATAATTTGTATCAGGTCTTGAAGCATTTGAGAGGCTGTCTATATTTTTCAAAATTGTTTTTTCATAGACTTTTGAATAAGGTGATTGTATTCTTCTTCCTTGTAAATTCTTAAACATAAGCCCTGCCTTCTCCCCTGTTGATTCATCACAACGAATACAAGCATTTAAAAATATCAAAGAACTAAATAAAAAGAAAAGATAAAATAAAAAGTGTTTCATAGAAAGGACAATTTTGTAAAGGAAAAATACATTTTTATTGAGAACTAAGGAAAAGTATTAAAAAACGTTTTTTTAAAAATTTCAAAAGTTACTTTCTTTGGAATAGGAAATAAATAAAATACGACTTTGGTAATTTTTCAAAAAAGTGGTCAGACCTTCGTAAACTACGGTACAGACCATTTTTTTGAAAAATGTTAAAAAAAAAATTAGTAAGTTATTTAATTTTCATTCCTTTATAAAAATTATTAAAAAATAAATTTTACATCTAAAAAAAAAGGTCTGTATCGTAACTTGCGGAGGTCTGACCTTTTTTATCTGCTAAAATTTGCAGTTAAAATCTCAAAAATATCGTCAGACCTTCATAAACTACGGTACAAACGATATTTTTGAGATTTTTGAAGTTTCCGTTTTTAAAACTATAAACGTAATTTTTGCCTTTTTGGTAGCCTTACACAAGATTTTTTTATAAAAAATAAATTTGGATAAATCAATCAAAAATAAATTAAAAATTTCATTCAAAAAAACATCAAAAAACACCTTTTTATAGAAAATGAACTGCATTTTTAAAATAAATTGTATAATTTCTTAAAAAATCATTTGTAAAAATTCATAGTTTGGTAAAAAATAAATTAAAAATTTCATTCAAAAAAACATCAAAAAACACCTTTTTATAGAAAATGAACTGCATTTTTAAAATAAATTGTATAATTTCTTAAAAAATCATTTGTAAAAATTCATAGTTTGGTATAATTTTGCGTAATTTTTTTAAAATGATTAAAATTATTTTTAAATTACCTAAAAAAACCTTATCAAAAAACCATAAAATATGCAATTTTTTTACAAAAAAAATATTTTAATTGCTTTGGGAATGGGTATTGGAGCAATAGCCCAACTAAAAGCTCAAGACACCACCAAAGTAATCAATGCAGAGGAAATCGTGATTTCTGCAAGTCGTATGCAAGAACGACAAACCGATATTCCGCACCGTTTGCACATCATCAAAAAATCTGCCCTTATCCAAAATAATTTTCAAAATAGTGCGGATATGCTCCAAGCATTGGGCGGTGTTTTTGTCCAAAAATCGCAAATGGGAGGCGGAAGTCCTGTAATTCGTGGTTTTGAGGCAAATAAAGTGCTTATTGTGGTTGATGGTATTCGTATGAATAACGCAATTTACAGGGGCGGACACCTCCAAAATGTTATTTCATTGGATAATAATTTTTTGGATAGAGCAGAAGTGCTTTTTGGGACAGGTTCCACAATGTATGGCTCTGATGCTTTGGGTGGTGTGATGGCTTTTTTTACCAAAAAACCTGAAATCATAGGCGAGGAATATATAAAATCTGAAGCAATGGCTCGTTTTTCTTCTGCAAATAACGAAAAAACCTTAAATTATACCTTTCAAGCTGGCACAGAAAAATTAGGATTTTTGACAAGTATCACCGCAAGTAGTTTTGGCGATTTGAAAAAAGGAAATGCAGATTTAAAAGGCTTTGAAAGTCAATGGAACAGAGATTTTTTTGTGGAACGTGTTAATGGCGTTGATGTGATACAAAAAAATAATAATCCAAATGTGCAGAGTGGTTCAGCATATTCGCAAATAGACATTGGGCAAAAAATTCTTTTTAAACCAAAAGCAAACCAAGAACACATCATCAATGCACAATTTTCTACCACAACCAATGTACCAAGATATGACCGCTTACAGGATTTTTCTATCAACAGTGCAGGAAATATTGCCCCAGCTTTTTCAGAATGGTATTATGGCCCCCAAACTCGTTTGTTATTAGCGTATCATTTTAACCTAAAAACCGAAAATAATAAGTTTTTTGATGAATTGCGTATTACACCTTCTTACCAATTTATAGAAGAAAGCAGATTTACACGAAGATTTAACAATGTTAGTCGCAATGAAAACATTGAACGCCTTAATATTTTTGGGTTAAATGCGGATTTGTATAAAAAATTAGGAAAACACGAACTTCGTTATGGTGTGGAGATGATTCACAACGCATTACAAAGTACAGGAAATGCTTTTAATTTGAATACAGAAGCACGCACTCCTATCCTAACACGTTATCCAACTGGCTCAAAATACCAAACAGGAGCAATTTATTTATCGCACAGATACGAATTTTTGGAAAATTGGACATTTTCAGCAGGATTAAGGGGAACAATTACCAATGTAGAAGCAGAATTTAACCAAAGATTTTTTAACACTGACCAAAGAGGTCTAAAACAACAAACACAAAATATTAGCTATAATGCAGGAATTACAGGAAAATTGAACAAAAATTTTTATGTAAATGCACTTACTTCGTCAGGTTTTCGCACCCCAAATATTGATGATGCCAATAAATTATTTGAACAAATAAATGGAACAATATCTGTTCCAAATGCTAATCTGAAACCTGAGCGTATTTTTAACCACGAATTAGGTTTTACTTTTGTAGAAAAAGAAATTATTTCGGTGGAAATACAAGGTTTTTATAGCAAATTGATTGATGCGATTGTAACACGTCCTACTTTGGTTAATGGACAAAATACTATTATTTTTAATGGGCAATCTGTAAATGCAGTTTCACAACAAAACACAGGACTTGCGGAAGTATATGGCTTGCAAAGCACGATAAAATACCAAATGAATGATAATATTTCGTTTCAAAGCAATGTAACTTACACTTGGGGCAGAGATTTAACTTTACAAATGCCATTAGACCATATTCCACCTTTGTATGGAAGTTTTTGGGCTAATTTTCGTCATAAAAGATTTACAGCCAATACCTATATTATTTGGAATGGTTGGAAAAATTTGGCAGACTATAGCCCATCAGGCGAAGATAATCTTCGATACGCTACCACACAAGGTATGCCTGAATGGTACACGTTAAACCTCAAAACTTCTTATAAAATTACTGAAAAATACGCTCACACAATCCAATTTGGGGTAGAAAATATTTTTGACCTAAATTATCGCCCTTTTTCATCTGGCATCAATGGAGCAGGAAGAAATTTTGTGGTGGCGTTTAGAACAGCTTTTTAAATGGTGAATGGTAAATGATAAATGATAAATGAACAGCCAACAGCCAGTAATGCTATGTTATAAAAATAGATTTTATTTTTTATAAAAAAACCAAATAATATTTTGATAAAGAGCATTTTATCCCTTAGGGTATTGTTAAAAAATTGCCTTTTGGAATTTTTTGGCAACTCCCTAAGGGCTTAAACACACAAATACAAAAATACTAAAACAATATAATATTTGGCTTTTTACAAGAACATAGCACTTATAGCCAACAACCTTGTTATTTAACAATTTGGTTGTTGGCTGTTTTATTTTAGATACAGAAAATTAGGAATACGTTATAAATAACTTCCTATTTTATTTTTATTTATTATCAAACTCATTCAACGAGGATAGGCATAAATGCCTAT
>JAAFIN010000339.1 GCA_013297825.1 Cytophagales bacterium | reverse complement strand
GAGGTGGAAGCAACATTCAACGCAATTCGCTGTATTCTATCAGTGCCAATACAAAAACGCTTGTAATGATTAACAGCAGACCTGTTTATAATTATTATCTTGGAGGAACTTTTTGGGAAAATATGCCCATTGATTTGGGAGATGTAGAGCGTATAGAAGTAGTACGTGGTGCTACATCAGCTATGTATGGTCCTAATGCAGTATCTGGTGTTATCAATATTATTACAAAGAGATTGGAAGAAGCTGGTGGGCATACTGTCGTAAATGTGCAACAAGGAGGGAACAATACCTATATCAATAATGCGTCTATTGGTTACAAATTTAATCGCCAACTAAGTGCAATAATTTCAGGAAATTCACAAATAAGGGACAGAAGTCAAAATACTTATTATAGTCTTGAACAAAATCAATATCTATCTTTTGAGGAAATTATAATAAAAAAAGTGCAGACAGGTGATTCTACATTGATAGGAGCATTTCCACGTGTAGATGTTTCTATGATAAAATATGGCGTAAATGCTTTTTTGGAATATAAATATGATGACAAAAACTACCTTCAAGCAAGTGCAGGATTTCAAAATTCACAAGTTCAAAAAGTATATGGCGAAAATTTTGAAACACCACTTTCTACCTCACTTACTAATAGCAGGTATTGGGATATAAGAGGAAAACTTGGGCGTTGGACAATCCAAAATTCACAACAAATGGGAACACAAGATGAGGGTTTGGGGAATTTGGGACAAAAATGGGATTTTAGAACAAGTGATTTTTTGTTGGAATATGATTTCAAAAAAATAGCAGGTATCAATTTTAGAGCAAGTTTTAATTCAAGAAGTGCCATATATGATGATACGCCTTATGTGAATGTAGCCATCAAACAAGGACAATTTAATGGCAGCAGAAATCTTAATACCAATTCGGTTTCATTAAGAGGTGATTATAATTTTTGGGAAGATAAAATACGCATAAGTGGTGCAATGCGTGCTGATAAGTTTAACATACCTGATGATATTTATCTATCTTGGTTGGTATCTGTGAATTACAAAAAAAATGAACGTAATAACTACCGTTTTACATACCAAAGAGCATTTCGTTCTCCTAATATTATTTTTACGTATGCAGACCGATATTTAAAAAATTTATTAGGTAGTAATACTGCTTTGGCAGTGGAGGGTAATTCTACGGTCAAACTTATGGAATCCAATGTATTTGAATTTGGGTATCGTGTGCGTTTAGGCACAAATTTATTGCTTGATGCAGAAGTTTTTGCTGATTTTACAAAAAATTATTCTAATTTTTTATATACCGCCCCAAAAATCATAAATGAAAATGGTACTAATGTCATGGTGCAACCATTCAAAACAGAGAATATCCCTTTACAGGCACGTCAATTTGGTGGTACAGTTTCATTATTTTATTCACAAAAAAAATTACAAATTCGCCCATATATCACTTACCAAAATACTACTTTGCTTAATTCTTCTTTTTATTCTAATACTGCTGATGCTTTTTTTGCTGGCTCAAATGCTAATCCTGCTATCCACAATATTAATTCAGGCATAGGAAAACAAGAAAAACACACAGGTTCGCCTGATATATTTGGTGGAATTTATGCCAATTATCAATATGATAAGTTTAATTTTAATCTAAATTGTTATTTTTTCTCCAACTCTACTTATTACTCTTTCCAAAATGGTGCTTATACTGATGGCAGAGGTACAGATGACATAAGCGGAAAATTTATTGCTAATTTTAAGGTGATATATGCTCCAATTACAAGCACCTCTATTTTCTTAAATATTCGTAATGTATTTGACCAATCACACCGTGAGTTTTTCAAAGCAGATAATGCTGGTCAAATTTTTTATGGTGGATTGCATTTTGAGTTTTAAAAAAGGTATTAGGGAAAGTAGAAAGGGGAAAATAAAAACAGCCAAAATACAAGAAATATTTTGGCTGTTTGATTTTTTATTTATGCTTTAATTTGCAGGTTGTCTGACAATTTTTGTGAAAAAAGAAAAAAATGACTTTACCAAGCAAAAAAAGGTATTCCAAAAAAATTATGGTTCTCTGCAATTTTTGTAGACTATATTAGATTTACTTTTTAATGTAAAATATTCATAATCAAACATACAAGGTTTTTAACAATTTGAACAATACACCCAAAAAATTTAAGACCTTCGCAATATTGCATCTTTGAAAATAATGTTTCTTTAAGGCTTTGATTTTGAAGATATAGAACCACTCAGAATGTTGAAAGGGCTTAAAATTCTTCGTTCAGAAGGTAATCCCAATCCTCAAAAACAAGAAATTGCTAATCAAATGCGTAATAATGGTGTAGAATTAACTTGGGAATCGGTTTTTGAGGAAGGAGATGATTATGTTTGTATCAATTATTAAAAAACTATGGAAAAAACAGACAAAACTCAAGAAATAACAGATTGGTTTCACACCCAAAACAACGACAAAGTTGCCCATCGTCAAACTGCTATACAATACGCAACTGATTTGATGGAAGGTAAAATCACCGCCAAAAGTACAAATTATTCAGAGCCAATAGGTCAAATTTGGTGGGTATTGATGGAACAAGCAGATGCTGATTTTACTTATCGTTATTTGCAATTTTACATTGAACAAGAGAAAAAAAAGCAATCCAAAATATATTGGGATAAATATGTGGTTTTGCCTTATCATTTACAATTTTTAAAAAAATACCCCAATCATTTGGACGCATTGCAGGTAGTTTTAGAAATAATGAACAAAAAAGATTTTCAATTACCTGACAATTATTGGCAAATGTGTTATGAAAGTCCTCTTTTTTATATCTACAAACCCAAAATTCCGCAATACATTCACATACTTACATTGCTTGTGCAAGCCCTTCAAACGCAAAAAGGCGACCAAGCACTCAAAAATGCAGAAATTGAACGTATTACGAATTTTAGAAATATGATGAAAAATGTTTGGGAAAATGCAAAAACACAAAATAATATTTTATTTGATACTGACTATGATTTAACTTTTACACTTTCCGAATTTTATTTGGTGTATCTTCAAATTTCTACAAACGCACCTTACCACGAAAAACAAGTTTTGGAAGATGCTGAAAATATTTTGTTGGTTACGCAACTAATGACAGGCGAAAGTGGAGATGAGGGCTATAATTGTCGCAAATTTATTGCTTTTGAAAAATTATCTGCTAAAAAAATTACTTTGGGCGAATTTTTAGGTATTGATATTACAAAACTTTCTAAAAATTTTACAGAAGATATTTTTCCAATTTTGGGCGATTTACCACAAAATAAAATCGCACAAGGTGGCGTTTTGGAGCATTTATTTCATCGTCCTTATCGTCCTGATTTGAAAAGATTACCTTATTTGCCTAAAAATATCCAAGAAGAAAATGAGGTAAAATCATTTTTTCTTTCATTTT
>JAAFIN010000338.1 GCA_013297825.1 Cytophagales bacterium | reverse complement strand
TCCTAATTCCTAATTCCTAATTCCTAATTCCTAATTCCTAATTCCTAATTCCTAATTCCTAATTCCTAATTCCTAATTCCTAATTCCTAATTCCTAATTCCTAATTCCTAATTCCTAATTCCTAATTATCCTTCCTCCAACATATCCAAAGCCTTTTTCATATCATTTGTTTTGCGTTCATCATTCATAAAAGTATAAGCAAGCACCAAATTGCGTGTCATTCGTTGCATCATATCCATTGGCGTAGCTTCTGAAAAATAATTTTCGTTATTATTTGCAAGATTTATACTTTTGAGATAATCGTCCAAATCAGGTTTATATAATATTTCGCCACCATTGAGCGGAACAATAAAAAAATCACGGAAATAATTTTCGCTTTGACGTTCATCAGAAGGGCTTTTCATCACAAAAAAATTAGGAAAATTCACACCAATTACATTCATTTTGAGTTTTTGGGCGATTGCCATATAAATAATAGACAATGTAAGCGGTGTGCCTTCTCTTTTTTCCAAAACACGATGAATGAAGGTATGTGCAGGCGTGTGTGGCTCATTCAAAGCACCAACTTTAAAATTTAGTTTTTGAAAAAAAATTGTACTAAGATTTTTTACTTGATTTTCAAGCGTTTCTTGTGGTTTGTGTGTGAGCCAAATATCATAATAAAGGTCGTTGATTTGTTTTTTGATTTTTTGGAAATTCAATTCAGGTGCTTGATAAGAGGATAAAATATAAGCACCTTCCAAAATATCAGGATTTGGCGTATTTTTCCAAATATTTAATTTATCAAAAAAACCGCCTTTTTGTATTCTTTGGATAATTTTTTCTATAAATGACTGCGTTTGTGGATTAGATTCTTGTGTCCAGGCTTCTTCCAAAAAAGGCACTGCATAATCACCCAAAGAAATAATCTTTTGAGAAATTTCTTTGCGAACTTCTATGTCGTCATCTTCCAACAAATAAATAAGTGCTTTTATTTCCGATAGTGTTATCACAAAAGTTTAAAGTTCAAGGTTTAAAGTTCAAGGTTTAAAGTTTAAAGTTCAAAGTTCAAGGTTTAAAAGTTCAAAGTTCAAAGTTCAAAAGTTCAAGGTTCAAAGTTCAAAGTTCAAGGTTTAAGGTTCAAAGTTTAAAGCTCAAGGTTCAATTTGTATTTAATCTTGTTAATCTTTAAATCCTGCTTAAAATCCTGTTAATCTTTAAATCCTGAAAATCCTGATTCAGACTTTGGCTGTTTCATTCATAATTCACCATTATTTAAACGCATTTTTCAATCTAATTTCCGTAAGTTTTCGTTTGGTATCAAGCGCAAAATCACCTTGCATAATCCAATCGTAATAACCATGGTCTTTTTTGAAAACATCAACGATACGCAAACCTTTATATTTCCCAAAATTTATAATTTCCTCGCCTTTTTCATTATACGCCAATCTTTGAGCAAAATCTATCATTTTTTGGGCGGTAAGTTCGTGTAACGTTGCCATATCATTTTGGATAGGTGTGTGCATTTCGCCTTTTTGATTAGGAATACTTACATTTTCGTATTTTTCAACTTGTGCGTTGAGAATATGATATGTAGCAAGTGCGTCAGCTTCTGCAGAATGGGCATTTTCAAGTGTTTCATTGCAATAAAACTTATACGCTGCAGACAAATTGCGTGGCTCCATAATATGATAAATACGTTGTGCATCAATCAATTTCTTTTTATTTGGGTCAAAATTAACTTCTGCCCTCAAAAATTCTTCTACTAACACAGGCAAATCAAATTTTAGCATATTAAAACCTGCCAAATCGCAACCTTCCAAAAAATCATCTAATTCTCGGGCTAATTGTTTGAAAGTTTGGCAATCTTTCACATCTTCATCATAAATACCGTGAATTACGCTACTCACAAGCGGAATAGGACGTTCAGGATTTACTTTTTTGGAAAGCGTTTGTATTTCACCATTTACAAGTGCTTTTACAAAACTAAATTCTACAATACGGTCTTTTACAATGTCCAAACCTGTGGTTTCTAAATCAAAAAATACCAAAGGATTGCGAAGTTTGAGCTTGTGCATTTTGAATGAGTAAAAAGTAGTCAGGTGTCAGGTATGAGTAAAATAACCACCAAAACACCATATTTTATTTTTTATAAAATGATATTTAAAACCAATAATTAAAAAAAATATATAAATGTTGTATAAAAATATAACAATTTGTTTTAATTTTGGAACTGAATTATAAAATAGGGTATAAAACCCTATTTTATTGATATTTTATAATTTTTAAAATCAATAACGTTGGGTTTTATACCCAACGCTTCTTTGTCCAAAAGTTTTTTAAAAATTTGATTTTAAATGCAATATTAACGAATATTGTGCAAAGTTCAAAAAAAGCCTTTTATTCCTAAAAAAATCATTTTTTTTGGAAAATTTTATACAAAATTTTATGAAGTTTTTTGCAGTTTTTATTACAATAATTTCTTTGTTTATTTTACAAAGTTGTGGCGAACAAGAATACACCCCAAAACCTCGTGGATTTAACCGCATTGACCTTCCTGCACAAGAATATGAATCTCTTGGACAAGGTTATCCTTTTATTTTTCAAAAAGCAAAAGGCACTTATACACGTCCTGATAGCTCAAAAATTGCCCAAAAATATTGGTTTTATATCATTTATCCACAATTTAAGGCTAATATTCAACTCACATATTATAGACTTGATGACGTTAAAAATCCACTCAAAAAAATGCAAGAACTCAATGATGATGCCCTCAAACTCACCAGCAAACACATGGTAAAAGCTGATATGGTGGAAAATAACATCATCAAAACGCCCAAAGGCAAAACCGCAGTTGTGCAGGAATTGGAGGGCGAAGTGCCAAGTCAATTTCAGTTTTTTATGTCTGATTCTTCCAAACATTTTATTAGAGGTGCTTTGTATTTCAAAACCGCCACAAAAAATGATTCCCTCGCTCCTGTGATTGATTTTATTAAAAAAGATATTATTCACCTAATAAATACTTTAGAATGGAAGAATTAATTAGGAATTAAAAATTAGGAATTAGGAATGGGACAGCCAATACAAAACCTATAAGATTTAAAAAACCTTATAGGTTTGAAATCTATCAGACAATCATAAAAACTATGTTACTTTTTAAAAAAATAAAAAAAATATTCCTATTAACTCCCCCTTTGGGGGTTGGGGGGCTTCTCCCTTTTGGGGTTGGGGGGCTTTGGCTTTTGTATTTTCTGGGGGGCTGTACGCCCAAAATTAACCAAAATATCTACTACCCTGACAATGTGTTAGAAAAAATAAAACCACACCAAAAAATTGCGTTGATGCCCTTTTCATTTTCAATAACTGATGCAAATAATGGCGGAGAAATGAATGAAAGAAGTTTGGAAAAACACAAAAATAATGAAAGTGAGTTATTTCAGGAGAATTTAATTTTGAATTATTTAGATTTAGAAAATAA
>JAAFIN010000337.1 GCA_013297825.1 Cytophagales bacterium | reverse complement strand
ACGAATATAAAATTAAATGTAAGATTTTAAACCTTTTTACAGATATTGGAATGCCATCTTATGCAACTGCTTAAAAAAAATGCACTTTAAGCTCATTTTAAAGGGTACAGTCTGTTGCAACACTACCATTAAGAATTGGGAATTAGGAATTATCCTTTTTATCAAAAATAATTGTAAATTTGCAGAGAAATCATAAAATTTACAAATAAATTTTATAATTTTGTTAAAATTGATTTTTAAAATATTTAGTTTTTAATCGGTTTTTTGTGTTTTTATTTGTCCCCCCCTACAAAAAAAAACCTTTTCTATTTTCGTAGAAAAGGTTTTTTTTTAGGTTTTTTTAAATCTATTTTTTCAAGAAATCTTATCCCAATGATTGATTTTCTTTTGATGCAATTTCTAATATTTTTTCATATTCATCAGCAGAAAGGTCTTTGAAGAAATAATACACTGGATTTACTTGTTCCCCATTATAAATTACTTCATAATGTACGTGAGGTGCAGTAGAAAATCCTGTACTTCCTACAAGCCCAATCAATTCACCACGTTTTACTTTTTGTCCTACTTGTGATTTCATTTCAGACATGTGTCCATACAAAGTTTTGTAACCATAACCGTGATTGATAACCACATAATTGCCATAACCACCTTCGTAAGTAGCTTTTTCTACCACACCGTCAGCAGTTGCATAAATAGGTGTTCCTTGCGGTGCAGCAAAATCAATGCCTGGGTGAAATTGACCCACTTTATAAATTGGGTGAATACGCAACCCAAAACCTGACGTAAGCCTTGCAAGACCTTTATTCGCCACAGGTTGAATAGCTGGCATACACGCCATCATTGCGTTTTTGTTTTTGATGAGTTTAGAAAGTTCATCATAAGACTTTGTTTGAATATAAAGGCTTTTTTTGAGTTGGTCTATTTTGCTTTTTGTATTCAAAATAAGTTTTTCTTTTTTAAGCCCTTTTTTTAGGAGTTCTCTGTATTTGTCAGTACCTCCTGAGCCTGCACTACGCACAGACGAAGGTATGGGTTCAGCCTCAAAAATTACCCTGTAAATGTTATCATCACGTTGTTGGAGAGATTTGAGTATATCAGTAACTTCTGTAAGTTCTTTGTTCAGAAGGTTATAATGTTCTAATAATTCTTGATTTTCCTCTCTGAGTGCCTGTTCTTTTTCGGTGGTGTAATAACTGCTGTAAAAATACACGATTACAACCGCCAAACACAGAGAAAGCACACTAAATATGCCCACTTGCAACGCAATTTCGCTTGCTTGTGGTTTTACTTTCTCATAAGTACAAGTATCAGGATTGTAATAATATTTGATTTTTGCCATAGAAAATGGATTTTTGCCAAATAAATTTTTTAAATAATGTGCAAAGATAACCATTTGTTTTGTTTTTATGAAAAAATTACAAGCGTTTCTAAATTTTTTCTGAATTTTTTTTTTTAGTTTTTTTTTAATTGGATTTTTTGTTTCTAATATTTGTGTTAGAAAACAAAAAACGCAATTTTTTCAAATGAAAAATTGCGTTTTTTTATCAAGGAATGTATAAATTTTGATATGAATATGTTTGACATTTCACAGGCATAAATGCCTGTGCTTTACATAAAAATAAAAAAATCCGTGAAAACCTGTGTTAATCCGTAAAATCCGTGTTCCAAACTTACCATTTTATTTGTTACTCATTCCTTAAAAATTATTTTATTTTTTCCCTGTTAATTTCATATCCACTCTGCGATTTTTGGCTTTATTTTGTGGGGTATCATTTGCTGTAACAGGCTCACTTTCGCCTTTTCCGTCAGTGGTAATGCGGTCAGCATTGATACCTTTTTGGGCAAGATATGCTTTTACAGAGGCAGAACGCTCTTGCGAAAGTTTTAAATTTTTGTCATCAGCACCATCACTATCAGTGTGTCCTACAAGGTGAATAACCGAATTAGGATATTTATTAAGCAGTTCCACAAGTTCATTCAAAATAGAAAAAGATTCAGGGCGAATGATGGATTTGCTGGTTTCAAATAACACGTGAGATGCTTTTTCTAAAATTTCTTCCTCTTTTTTGGTCAATGGAGGGTCTTTTTCCTCTTTTTTCTCCTCTACTTTTGGTTCTTCTTTCTTTTCTTCTACTTTTGGTTCTTCTTTTTTCTCCTCCTCTTTTGGTTCTTCTTTTTTCTCCTCTTTTGGTTCTTCTTTGATTTCGTCTTTTGGTTTTTCTTTGCGTTTAATATTTTTGCGAATACCTATGTGTAACTGTCCTGTGGCGTTATTTTGCCAAACGGTGGTACTTTCAGAAATCGCAATATCAGTTGCACCAGCCACAAAAAAAACGCCTTTTTGATATTCAAGCCCTACGCTTATGGCTTTGTTGGTATTGTACCAAAGTCCAGCTTGCAAAGAATGATTTAATGGGTCATTTTTATCCAAACGCATTTTTCCTAATACCCCAATATTGACCAAATTATTGGTAGCTTGGTGTTGGTAACGTGTAGTTCCTGAAAGTCTGAAACTTTCATTTTCATAAATTTTTACGCCTGCGGTAAGTTGCCAAAAAGTAGGGAATTTTGCTTCAATGCCTGAAAGTGCAACATTTGGGCGGTTAATATTTTGGGTGCTAAATCCTACATAATTCACCACTTCCCCAAAACTATTTTCTTGCGAAAGTTGCGCCCCTGCACCTGCATTCCAAATCATAAAATTTTGGCGTGTGTAGTTTTCGCCATTACTTTGTGAGGCATCAAAAACACCATTTACATATTGTGAGGTGGTAGAAAGTCCATTAGGATTAAGGCTTTTTTGATAAAAACCTGTTTGAAAACCCACTTGTAAATAGGTTTTGTTTGCACCTTCATTACCTTTTATGCGAAAATGATACGCAGCACCAATATTTCCGCCTGTACTTTGAAAAAAATCTGTTACTTTATCCTGTCCCAAACTTGCCCCAAGACCAATTCTATGTTTGGCATTTTTTAACAAAATTGGATAAGAAAAATCAATAAGACTGCTTTGGATTGCCTCTCCTGAGCCTGTGGGCTGATAACGATAATGTAAAAGCCCTTGCATTTGGTTACTTTGTCCCAAAGTGGCAGGATTGGTCATAAGTGGTGTAAGGTGATATTGGGCAAAAGGATATTCTTGTGAATGTGCTTTTGGGCTAATAACACTTAAAACAATGGATAAAAAAATGCCTATTTTTACGTATTTGTTTGTATATTTTAGTTGCATAATTTTTTACTTTCAAAAATTTAAAAAAATAAAAATTGATAAAATTTATTTTTCAAAAATAGGATTTTTTTTTTAATAATTATGATTTTTTGATAAGTTTTTTATTTGTTAAGAAATTAGAAAGATAAAGTTAGGAACAGGAAATAAATAAAATACGACTTTGGTAATTTTTCAAAAAAGTGGTCAGACCTTCGTAAACTACGGTACAGACCATTTTTTTGAAAAATGTTTAAAAAAAAATTAGTAAGTTATTTAATTTTCGTT
>JAAFIN010000336.1 GCA_013297825.1 Cytophagales bacterium | reverse complement strand
TGACCTTGTGGCAGAAGTAATGAAATTTCACCCAACTGATAATTTGGACTTAGAAGGACACACTGATGCACAAGGTACGCCTGAAAAAAATATAAAACTTTCACAAGAACGTGCTGAAGCTGTAAAAATTTATCTTGTTACAAAAGGTGTAAATGCAGGTAATATCACTACAACAGGAAAAGGCTCATCAGAACCAATTTCTGATAACAACACTGAAAAAGGTCGTTCATTAAACCGCAGGGTGGAAATGAAAATTTTGAAGAAAAAATAATATATTAAGATACAAGTTATCAGTAATCAGGTAACAATTCATAAAAGAACAACCCAAATTTTATAAAATAAAATTTGGGTTGTTTTTTTTATTTTGCACTAAAAATAAATATTTGGGATTGCCTGATAATTTTTATGGAACAACAATGTAACATACACTTTTAGTGTGTAAAAATACAGTTAAAAGTGTCTTTGACAAAGACACACACTAAAAGGGTATACTACAAAATATCATTTTCTCCACTCTACATGACAAATTTGAAATTCACTTAAAAATCAGGTATAAAACCTGATTTTATTGATGTTTTTTATCAATAAAGTTGGGTTTTATACCCAACTTTTAAAAATTGTCATGTGGAGTGCATTTTCTCCTTTTTTCATAAAAATTGTTAGACAACCAAAATTATCAAAGAACAAAAAATCTCCCTCTCAAATTTCAACATTTGGGAGGGAGATTTTTTATTTACAACACTATTTTTAAGTTTTAGCTACCAAGTTTTAATTTGATAGGTAATGTAATTCTATTACGTACAGCACGACCACGTTGTTTAGCAGGTTTCCACGCAGGAACCATTTTTAATACACGTTTTGCTTCCTCATCACATTCAGGGCTTACACCACGCAATACTTTGACATCAGTAATACTACCATCTCTTTCTACTACAAACTGTACACTGATGGTGCCTTCCAGACCTTGTCTACGTGCTTGGCGAGGATATTCATAATTTTTTGCAATGAATTTTTTAAATTCATTATAACCACCAGGAAAATCTGCTTTTTCACCGTCAATCATACTAAAAATTTCATCATCATTCTCTTTTTTTTCTTCTTTTGCAGGTCCTGTATCTTTTGGAGGTTCTTTATATTCCGCTTTTGCGTTATATTTACGATTGTCGGTTTTTGTAGTGGTATCTTCAGGTTGAATAAAATCCACTTTTTCAATTTTTTTCTCGTCAGGAACTTCTATAATTTCAGGTTGCACCAGTATAGGTCTTATGGGTGTAGTTTGTTCAGTTGGTGGTGGTTCTTCCATAGTTTGTTCGTCCATTGTTTCAGCACCAGCCAAATCAATCGCACTAAGATTTTCTCTAATGCTAATTGAAAAAGCCCCAAGCACAAGCAACAAACTTAAACAAAGCCCAATGTTGTAAAATAAACCAGCTTGGCGGTTTAAATCAACTTTTTCGTTCTTTTTTACTTCCATTTGTTAAAAAAAGTTTTTTTAGGGTTAATTTTATGATTTTTTATAATTTTAAAAAAAATTATAATAGTAAAAATATCGTTTTTAAGGTTAATTTTACAAAGCTAACTAACATTTTAGTTAGTTCCAAATTTTTTGCATTTTTTTTAATTATTTTTTCTTAAAAATAGTTTTTTCATTCATTATCCACCAATACCAGCCAATGCCCACTGCAATTCCTAAAATACTTCCTATCCAATCACCTATTTCTAAATACATAGGCAAACGAATAAATTGTATCAATGACATCAAAGATGCCCAAAAAACACAAATAATTGCAGTACTTTGAATGTGGTAATAATGAAATATTTGGATAGTGTCTTGTTTTGCAAAACCTACTACCATATAAAAACTCAATAAAAAAAATGCCAAAAAATGTGCAACTTTATCAAATCCTATACCAAAAGGCAATATAAGTGTGGGCAAACTTTGTTCTCTACCAAAACAAAACGCCAACAACGACAAAGCCCATACAACAGTATATAAATGATATTTCACGCTTAAAAAGGTTTAAAGTTCAAAGTTTAAGGTTCAAAGTAAAAAAAACTTTTTTTTCAAAATGGTAATTTTTACGACTACTATTTTTACTTTTATTTAATAAGTGCTTCATATTGTTCAGCAGAAAGAAGTTCTGCGATTTGTTCAGGTTTTTGGAGTGCAATTTTTACCATCCAGCCTTTTCCATAAGGGTCAGCATTTACAGTTGCTGGGTCTTTGGCAAGGTCAGCATTTACTTCAAGGATTTTGGCAGAAACAGGCAAATAAAGGTCTGAAACAGTTTTTACTGCTTCTACAGTACCAAATACTGCTTGTTGGTTGAGTTCTTCGCCTACGGTTTCTATTTCCACAAATACAATATCACCAAGCTCTTTTTGTGCGTAATCCGTAATGCCTACATAAGCGGTATTATCAGCCTCAAGTTTAATCCACTCGTGTTCTTTGGTATATTTTAATTCTTTAAGCACTTCCATGTTTTTGTTTAAGTGTTATAAATTTTTGTACTAAATTTTTATGTTTGATTTTAATTCCCAAAAATGATTTTTTTTTTGAGAAAAAACAAGTTTTTTGATTACTTTTTTTCTAAAATTAAGATTTCAATTCCAAAAAACTTTTTACCACGATATCAGCTTTTGTCAAAATGCTTGCATCACCTATGCCTATTACTTCCATACCTGCACTTTTGCCTGCTTCCACGCCTGCAATAGCATCTTCAAAAACTACACAGTTTTCAGGAGAAGCACCTATTGCTTTGGCTGCTGTAAAGAAAATTTCAGGGTCAGGTTTGGTATTTGTAATTTGATTTCCGTCAATAATTGCATCAAAATAATGTGTAAGTCCTATTTTTTCAAGGATAATTTTAGCATTTTTGCTGGAAGATGCTAAGGCAATTTTATGCCCATTTGCTTTGGCAAATTTCAAAAAATCCAATACGCCTTCCAAAATATCTGCTTCTGTCATTTGATTGACATAATACAAAAAATCTTCATTTTTTTGGTGCAATGCTTGTTCAAATTCTTCATTGCTTAATTTTTTATGATAAGCATTTAGAATAATATGCAAACATTCTGTTCTACTTACGCCTTTGAGTTTTTCGTTAAATTCTTCTGTGAGGTCAATCCCCCACGCAGACACAAGTTTTCGCCAACTCAAAAAATGAAAACGTGCAGTATCTACAATCACACCGTCAAGGTCAAATAAAAAATGTTTTAACATGAAAAGTAATTATGAATGATAAATTATGAATTATGAATGGAACAGCCAAATTTAATGATGAATGATAAATTATAAATTATAAATTATGAATTTTTCAAAAAAATAGTCTGTACCGTAGTTTACGGAGGTCTGACTATTTTTTTGAAAATCTATAAACCTTTTTCAAAATAAAAGAAATTTTTAGAAAAATCAAAAAAAAAGATTTTTGAAACTAACAAAACAGATATTTTTCATACTTTTGCAATGCTTGTTTAAACCTATAAGGTTTTTAAAAACCTTATAGGTTTGAAA
>JAAFIN010000334.1 GCA_013297825.1 Cytophagales bacterium | reverse complement strand
CCCCCCAGCCCCCAAAGGGGGAGTTTTATTAGGTTTTTTAGTTTTTACATTTTTTTCGGTATAACTAAGTTGATTTGGTTGTTTTTTTATATTTTGTGCAAATATTTTAAAATTCAATAAAATTAAAATATTGATAAAAATTCCCAAGAATATTGTTTTAATCATACTTTTTAATGGTAAATTGTAAATGGTGAATGGTAAATGCAACAGCCAAATACAAAACAGCCAGATTCTTTCAGAATGACACATTTATTTATTTTTTGAACCTTAAACTTTGAACTTTAAACCTTAAACTCATCTTTAATTTCTATCGGATTTGACAGCATTTTATGCACAGGACACGCTTTTGCGACTTGTTGAAGGCGAGTAATTTGTTCTTCGGTAAGATTTCCAACAAATTTTATATCACGTTGAATATTTGTGGTGTTATTTTCTCCTTTTTCAGAAGAAAGATTTATTTCAATTTTTTGTAAATCCCAACCTTTTCTATCTGCGTACATTCTTAACGTAATCGCAGTACAACTGCCCAAACTTGCCAAAAGATATTCTGTTGGTGTTGCACCTGTGTCTGTACCTTGCAATTCTTGTGGCTCGTCAGCAAAAAAAGTATGTTGGCGTGTTTGGATTGTGGTTTGGAATTGTTGTTTTTCTAAGGAAATTGTAAGCATAAAAGGTTCAAAGTTCAAGGTTTAAAGTTCAAGGCTCAAAAGTTTAAAGCTCAAAGTTCAAGGTTAAAAAAATCATATAAAATCATTTGTATTATTTCTAAATTGGTTTTTCTACGATTTCAACTTTTGGAGGGTTTAAAACCCTCCAAAAGTTTTTGACGAATATTTACTATTTTTTTTGGTATAAATAAAATTTAACCTGAAACTTTGAACCTTAAACCTTTTTCACTGCTAACACAAGCGTTTTATCATCAGGTTCATTTTTGAGTTTATCATTTCCAGCAGTCAAAAATTTTTCCCAAAGGGCGTTAATTTCGGTTTGTGTAAGATTTTGGAGGTGAAGATTTTGCAAAACTTTTACATTTGGATTAAAAAAAGGTGGATAAGGAAGATTTGGGTCATAAAACATTTCTTTTTCTTCATCATACAAATTACACAAAAAAGATGCCTTTTCGCAACCGTCTGACATCAAACAAAATGCACTCAAAGCAGGTTTTTCAGGTGGAAAATGCACAATATTGGTGCGTATAAAATGCGGTAAATTATCCACATTGTCCCAAAAATCAGACACCAAAAACACCGTTTCGTTTGCTTCTTCGCCCCTAAAAGGTGTCATCAATGCGTGCCAATTTTCCGAATTATCGCAGTAGCCAGCACGTCCATCGCCTATGTGCATTACCAAAAGCATATCTTCATAAGCAATAACTGCAATAAGCGTACAAGCTAATGATTTGAGCGGAATATCCTCATTTATTGCAAAATTTTCTATGTCTTTTTTAATATTTTTTACAATTTTTGTGCTTTCATTTTGCCAAAAATTTTTATTTTCTTCTATTTTTTTTAATAAAATTTCTTTTTTATTTTTTGAAAAAAAATCAACTAAATAATATATGGCAAAAGCACTTGTTTCTTTTGCCCCAATGTGCGACATTTCCGCAGAACCTGCCCCATCACATACCACGCTTATCAAAAAATCGCTTTCTTCCACAACCCTCGCAAAATCTTGGCAAGGCGTTTGGTTGCTTATGTGGCTATTTCCGATAGCAGAGGCAGAGGCGTGTATCCATTTTGACATAAATATTTTTTAGGTGAAAGTAGTAAGGTATCAGGTGAAAGTACAAAACAGCCAAAATACAATTACTTTTTTAGAAAAAAAACTATTTTAATTAAAAATAAAAATGTAAAATTAAAGAAAAATTAGCAAAGATATTCAAACCAAACTTTTTTTTCTTTTCAAAAATAAATCTTGTATTGTCATTATTTTGTATTTTCTGTACTGATACCTGACACCTTATTACTTACACCTCAACAAATAAATCTTGTATTGTCATTATTTTGTATTTTCTGTACTGATACCTGACACCTTATTACTTACACCTCAACAAATAAATCTTGTTTTGTCATTATTTTGTATTTTCTGTACTGATACCTGACACCTTATTACTTGCACCTCAACAAATAAATCTTGTATTGTCATTATTTTGTATTTTCTGTATTGACACCTGATACCTGATGCCTGACAACTTTTGCACCTAAATAAAAAAAAATGTCAAATATTCTATTTACTAAAATATTTGACATTTTTTTATGATATTTTTTGCAAAAAGAAATTCAAAAAAATTATTCTAATTATTTTTTACAAAAATTATTCTGCACTTGTTTCAGTTGCAGGAGTTTCTTCTACAACAACAGGTGCAACTTTAGGTTCATTTTTTTTGCGGAGAGCTTCTGCACGAGCTTCATTAACTTTTGCTTCAGCTTCCAAACGTGCATTACGTGCTGCAACTTTTGCATCAGCAAGATTAGTAACACGCGTAGTAAGTTTTGCATCTTTTTGAGCTTTCCAAAGTGCAAATTTTTCATCAGCACTTTCTTGTGTGATAGCTTTTTTGATAACACCAATTTGAAGATGTTTTTTGTAAAGAATACCTTTGTAAGAAAGCATTGCTTTCACAGTTGGGGTAGGTTGCGCACCGTCTAAAAGCCATTTAAGGGCTTTATCTTCGTCAAAAACCATTGTTGCAGGTACAGTATTAGGGTTATACATACCTAATTTTTCAATAAAGCGACCATCACGTGGTGACCTGCTGTTTGCTACGATAATATCGTAAATTGCTAATTTTTTGCGTCCTCGACGCGCTAATCTAATTCTTACCATTGTTTTGGTTTGATGTTATGAGTGTGGAACTCGTCCACAAGTTGTATATTTTTTGAGCGTGCAAATATAGCAATTTTATTTTTTAAAATCAAAATTTTATACAAAAAAACTAAAACAAAATAGTGAAGTGGGCAAGATTCGAACCTACAACAGTATGAGCTTACTGCAAGAAGTAAAACGCATTTGACCTTATTTTTTCAAAAAAAGATAATTCCCAAACAATAAGGAATCGAACCTAAGAGGTTTTTTGCAAAACCTCCTAACCAAGTAGGAGTATGTTTGATTTGACCTTTTTCTAAAAAAATTTAAAAAGATGATTATGAATTTCTTTATCACTGCTCTACCAATTGAGCTACCACTTAATAAATAATAAAAATATAACAAAACTAAAAAATGGGAAGGTGGGCAAGAGTCGAACTTGCATCTGTGGCACCAAAAGCTATAGAAGTAAATCTTGTTTGACCCATTCCGATAATTACAAGACTATTACACTGCTCTACCGTTAAGCTACCACCTTCATTTATTTTTATTTATATTGCAAAATAAAGTCCATAATACGCAATGTATCTGCGTAGTATGGACTTTATGGTAATATTTTTTTACAAAAAAATGCAGTTTTTTTTAATAGAGTTTTTAAAATGAAGTCTAAAAATTGATAAAAAACATCAAAACTTCACGAAAAAAGAAAAAAAATCCGTGAAAATCTGTGTTAATCCG
>JAAFIN010000333.1 GCA_013297825.1 Cytophagales bacterium | reverse complement strand
TTCATTTGAGGTTTAGAGGTTGTTTTTTGGGTTGCACACAACGGAAAAGGCTTGGCGAAGGCGGGGAAATCTTAGCACAAAAGCCCAAATAAAGTAATTTAGCCCCATTTATATTCCAAAGTTCAATTTAGCACTTTTGCCCCGCTTTCGCCAAGCCCACGTTGTATGTCGTTTTTATTTTTCCACAAATTTGGTTATTTCATTTTGTTGCACTAAATTTGCCAAAAATTGTCAAGACTAAACTCGTATTTTATGAATATTGGTTTGTATATCAAACAGTTACGTACAGAGCAAAACAAAACACTTCACCAAGTTGCGGTGGGTACAAACATTGATGCTACCTTGTTAAGCAAAATTGAACGAGGCAGTCGTTTTGCTACTGAAGAACAGATTGCAAAGATAGCACGTTTTTTTTGTATTCCTTTGGAAACTTTGCAAACAAAATCTATTGCAGAAAAAATTATCAAAGAATATGGGCTAAATGAAACTACATTAAACGCATTGCAAATAGTACAAGAAGAATTTGAAACCTATAAAACCAATAAAAATGAATAATTTAATTAACATTTTTTATAGTTTCCTAAGTCAAACAGAAGCCACAAGAACTGCTTTTCAATCGTGGAAAACAGATTTTACTGCTATTCACGGTTTTTTAGACAGCCAAAGAAAGTTAGATGTTGTCGGATTGTGTGCAACGTATCAAATAGATTGTAGCAATCAAGACGATATTTTCAAATTAGTTTTTTGCTTGGAAACTTATTATACAATCTTATTGCGTTTGTTGGCTTTCAAAGTAGTTTTTAAAGATATAGAAATTACTAAACAACTATTTGAAAATGATTATTTTTTACAAAAAGGCATAGAAAATTATGCTTGTAAGGCATATTTTAATTGGTTTTTGGAAATAGAAAACATTGAGAGTGAATTAAATACAATAGAGATTAACAAATACTTAGAAAATTCAGAAACTGATTTTATCAAAGAAATTTTTGAAACAGTATTGCCTTCTCCTGTACGTCATGCAATGGGTGAATTTTATACACCTGATTGGTTGGCGAACTTTACAATACAAACACTAACCGAAAATGACGAGTTTGCACACCAAAAAACATATCTTGACCCTACTTGTGGTTCAGGCACTTTTATTTTTAATGTTATCAAAAAATTTCAACAACAATCTGAAAATCAAATATTTAAGCAAGTTTTTGGAATAGATTTAAACCATGTTTCTGTGTTAGCAGGCAAGACCAATTATTTGATTCTGTATGCCAAATGTTTTGAATTTTCTGAAAATATACCTTTGCAAATTCCTATTTTTTATGCTGATGCCATACAAGCAAAATTTGAAAATAACAATATGTTTTCAGATTTTATAAGTGAATACGAAAATATTACTATTCCAAAAGTTGATTATCTGGTAGGAAATCCGCCTTGGGTAAATTGGGAATATTTGCCTACCAACTACAAACTGCGTACTGCCCACTTGTGGCAATATTATAATTTATTTGCTGTCAAAGGTTTAGAGGCTGGTTTTATCAAAGAGGATATTTCTGTTTTACTTACTTATGTTGCTTTAGATAAGTATTTGAAAGATGATGGCAAGTTAGGTTTTGTAGTAAAAGAAACTTTATTTAAATCTATTAAACAAGGGGAAGGCTTCCGAAAATTCAAAATATTTCCTACTAATATGGCTGTAAACCCTTATCGGGTTGACGATTTGACTTTATTTAAGCCTTTTAAAGATGTAGTAAATAGAACAGCGTTGCTTTTTATTCAGAAAGGCGAGGCTGTGCAATATCCTACTAACTATGTAGTTTGGCAACCTTTGAATGGCAAACGAACCTTTGAAAACAATTTTGACATAAAAGAATTATCTAAATATTTTGAGTTTGTAGCCAAAAAAGCACAGCCTTCTGATGCCCAAAAACATAATTCAGGTTGGATAACTGTAGAAAATGAAAATTTAGATAAAACTAATTTAATCCTTGGGAAATCTGCTTATTTGGCTCGTACAGGCACATTTACAGGTGGGGCAAATGGTATTTTTTGGCTCAATGTTTTAGAAAAAAACAATGATTGTGTAACAGTCCAAAACATTACAGAAAGAGCAAAAAATAAAATGAAAATTGTAAAAACAGACTTAGAAACTGAATTTATTTTTCCATTTTTGACAGGCAATGATTTAGAATTTTGGCAATATTCCTACTCAAAATATACACTTTGTCCGCACACAATAGAGAGTAAAATGTACCCAATAGATGCAAAAACTTTAGAAAAATATCCTAAAACTCTACAGTATTTTGAAGATTTCAAAATAGAATTGCAAGACCGCAAAGGCTTTACAACTTTTGACAAACACATTCAGTTAGCAAATTATTATGCTATTCAACGCATTGGTGATTATACTTTTGCTCCTTATAAAGTGGCTTGGCGATATATTTGTAAAGATTTTCGTCCTGCGGTTATTGAGTATGCAGACGATAAATATGTAGGCAAAAAAAATATTATTCCTAACGAAAAAATCATTTTTGTAGGCTTACACGACAGGCAAGAGGCGTATTATTTGTGTGGTCTGTTAAGTAGTACCCTTTATCGCCAAACTATAGAAAGTTATATGATTGGTACGCAAATCACGCCTTCTATTATCAGTCGTTTGAATTTACCCAAATTTGACAAAAGTAATGAATGTCATCTAAAAATTAGTGAAT
Source organism: Cytophagales bacterium (assembly GCA_013297825.1). Classification (GTDB taxonomy): domain Bacteria; phylum Bacteroidota; class Bacteroidia; order Cytophagales; family Microscillaceae; genus JAAFIN01. The sequence goes on along the minus strand of JAAFIN010000333.1, from coordinate 837 downwards.
TATGCAAAAATGGACATTTTGCAGAAAGTAAAGATTTTTTTGTTAGCGAAATTGATAACATAGTAGAAAATATGCTTATTCAAATCATACATAAAACCACGCTTTCCCTGCCTCAATCTCTGTTCCTTGTGGAATAGTGCTATTTGTAATACATTGAATATCAGCACTCCCGTATTGAGCAAACATAGCCTTTGCCTCGTCTGTTGTATAGAAATTCATATCAAAACGAATGGCTTTTAGCTGTACCAAATCCAATTTATGAAGTTGTAATCCTGCTTTGTAAATGCTTTTGAGTTGCACAAAACAATCAAATTCAGAAAGCATTTTGTCAATCGTATCTTTTTTATTTTCTGAAAAACCTACACCATCAACTAAGCCCCAATGTTGTTTTTGTGTGTTATATTTTTGATTCGATTTTATCAAATCTCTTTTCACTTGTACGGTTTCATCACTTTTGTTTACGCCATACTGTCCAGGGTCTGATGTGTGAATTAAGCCTTGCAAAAAAGCCAAAGGCTTATGTAAATGTGTTTCTACAATCAAATCAAAACTATATGTTTTGCCTTTCTGCTTTTGGATAATTTCAAAGGTGTCGATATCCACATTTGGGTCATTAGATGACATTGGATTTAGGTGTCTATCAGAAGGCACAAAAGAAACGCCTAATTGTTGCAATAAATTTGCTACTTTGTGTTCTGCACCGTGTCCTCTGCGTTTTGCTTCTGCTTGTTGTATTTCTTTGGGCAAAATTAACTTTTCTATGATAGTTTCTATTTCACTTTGTTGTAATTTCTTGAAAAGGTCTAAAATATTGAGTAACTGCCTGTCTATCAAATA
>JAAFIN010000332.1 GCA_013297825.1 Cytophagales bacterium | reverse complement strand
AAATGGTAAATTGTAAATGGTGAATGAAACAGCCAAATACATAAAAAATCCACAAATTTTTAATATTAAAAATTTGTGGATTTTTTATTTTTATTAAAGATTTAGGTTGTGTGGTAAAATGTATGATAACAAAAAACTAAAAAAAGACTATTTTTGCAAAATTGAAAATAATACAAAACAAATAGTAATGCAAGTTTTTAAGCTCATAAATGGCATTTTTGATTATTCTTTGGCTTCCCAAAGTATTTTTGGGGCTTTCGTATGGTTTGGAGTTTCAGTGTAGTTTTTAGTTTTTTTAATATTCTTCATTTCCTAATTCATTGATAAATTCCTCAAAACTATTTGCGATAAAATAAAAATACTCTAAAAAAAATATTAGTGAAAAAATTAAAGAATATCATTAAAAGTATAAACATCAATTATAAAAAAGACACAGGTCTAAATAATAACACATTGATATTAACCCCAAAAGTTAAAAAATATCAAAAAATATGTGAATATCTTACACCTTTTTTATCTATTAAAGATATTAAAGATGAAATTGAAAATCTAAAAAATATATTAAAAGCAAAAAAAAAATCCTCTAATAAAGAAGAATTAATAAATTTTATTACAAAAAGTGATTTTATAGGTTTTGAAAATAGATACATAGCAGATATAAGTTTTTGTGCTTTTGAATTTTATCCTCATTTCTATATTGATATTGAGAATAACACAACTTTCATAAATGATGTTCCTATATCTGATAATAATATTTCTGTTGTAACTATTGAAAATTTAATAAATATTATGTCAGATTGGAAAAAAATTATAAAAATCTTACTTTAACTTTTTAATATTTCTATTTGCTACAAAATGGAAAAAGTAATTGAATACATTGACAATCAAATCACAAAAATCATTTTTGAAGATATTGACTTTAGTTTTGATGTTTTTTATTTTTCAAAAATAGAAAAAACTGAATTGATAATTTGTATTTTTAAAAATGGGAACAGTATTAAAATTACACAAAGAATGTTTTATATTTTTGATTTGTGGAAAGAATATACGTATGAAAATTGGACGAATATTTTAATTGAATTGATGAAATATGAGGATAAAATGCCTTTATGTAATTTTATCTATTTTTCATATCAATATTTAGGCATTGATTTTATACATTTTATAATTTTGTTTGATGACAATGAAAACCACAACAGAAATTCTATAAAATATTTATTAGAATACTCAGAACACAATTTTTATATTCCCTGCAAAGGTTTGATAAAATCTAAAATGGATATTGAAAAAATGAATTTTTATAATATTAAAGCAAAAGACTGCCTCAAAATTCAAGAAAATCTTATTTTACAAGGAGCAAAAAAAGCATTTAAAAATTAAAGAATAAGATAAAAAACGAACTAATTTCTCATATTTACAGTTTTTAGAGCATAAAATGTATTTTTTAAACTAATATTTTAAACAAAAAAACAAAAAACATGGTAAAAATCACAGAAGTTCTCTATACAACAGATGCAACCAACAAAGGAGGTAGAAAAGGACACGTTACAACTTCCAATGGTGCGTTGGATATGCCTGTTCATTCACCAATGCCAGGCAGTAAATTTACAAACCCTGAACAGTTATTTGCTGCGGGTTATTCTTCGTGTTTTAATGGTGCAATAGGTTTTGTAGGTGGTATGCAAAAACTTGATACAACAGGCTCAGAAGTAACTGCTCACGTGAGTTTTGGCAAAACACAAGAAGGAGGCTTTGCGTTATCTGTGATTTTAGAGGTAAAATTGCCAAATCTTGACCAAGAAACTGCCCAAAAATTAATGGAAACTGCTCACACTGTTTGCCCTTATTCTGTAGCAACACGTGGAAACATAGAAGTTTATTTGAAATTGGTTTAAAAAAAACTGAAAATAAAACCTAAAAATGCTAATCAAAGGCGAATTTTAACACAAAATTTCCTTTGGTTAGCATTTTTTTTAATCTTCTAAATTTTCATTGCTTTCTTCTGTTTTTTCCTCTGTTTTTTCTTCAAGTTTAGAAAGTTTTTTAAGATTTGGTAAAAAACATTTTTCTAAAAAAGTATAAGCATCAGCTTTTTGCATCAATTTTTTGCCCAAATTTTCGACATTGGATTGATTGGCTAAAAATTCAAGGTTAAAATTTTTATTGGAATTTTGGAAAAAAAATAAAATAATTGGGCTTTCTTTTTTAGCATCTAAAGTTTTGAATATAACATCAGAAACACGCATTTTATAAAAAATTTGGTCTAATTCTTTTTCAGGAAGAAAATCATTCTCACTCAGTTCCTGTAATTCCTTCAGAACAAACACAAAACCAAAAGTATTTTTTTTTGTTTTTTCATTGTACAAATATACCAAATCACCATTTTTTACACCAAGCGAAGATGTATAATTTTTGCCTATTGCTACAAAAGAATGTTTTTTTGGGTCAATACCTGAACCTGCTGGAATTAGATAATTTTCTATGCTAAGATTTTCAACCATCATGGAAAAAGATTTGCTGTCTGCCCACTGAAAAATATTATAATTTTTTTGTGAATTTATTTTCTCAAAACCACAATCTATGCTTTGAGCGTGTATATTATTGTATGAAAAAATACAGAAACAAAGAAAAAAGCACGATAAGACATTATCGTATATTTGGGTAACTTTTTTTGGCATAAATTTGATTTAGAATAAAATGAACAAAAAAAATATTTTTCAAAAATATTAGTTTTGTGAAAAAAACGTACAAAAAACGATTAAAAAAATACAAAAAATACGCATATATTACATAAAGACCGCTAAGCGAATTTTGGTAAAATTTTGATAGCAAATTTTAGCCTTATATCTTTGCATCATCAAACAAAAACACCAATGACACAGTAATTAAAACTTAAAAAATAATTACAATCATAAACAATTATTATTATACCTCCAAAATTAATTTGCTTTATGAATGATTTTAAAAACCTTGCTATTCAATATGGTGAAAGAGCTTTAAAACTCAATAAAACCAATGCTCGTGCTTACATTATTCTCGCTGAGGCTTACGCTTTAAGACATCAAGACGAGGATTTTTATTCAAATTTGGAACTTGCACTACAATATGGTTTTCCTGTTTGGGAACAAATAGAAGAACCTGCTTACGAAAAATATCGTGTGGAAGACCGCTTTAATTCACTTATTAAAAAATATAAGTGGTAATTTTTAAAAATAAAATTTATTGTTGTAATTAAAAAAAAATAAAAGAAGAAAAGAAAGAAAAATCAAAAATAATTACAAAAATACAATAAATTTTCTCAAAATTCGCAAGAAAGAAAAAATAGATAGATAGGAAAAAAAGAACATGCAAAAAAATAAATAAATAGGTTAAAAATACGCTTGGCTTTGCTGAGCGTTTTTTTTTGTCCTTCAAACAAAAATGAAGAATTTTTAGTAACTTTTGTTGTTATACTCAATGTATTTATCAATAAAGTATTTGGTTCTTCAAGGATTTATACGGTCTGAAACCCCACCTAAATCCTCCCCAGAGGGGAGGACTTTTCGCAAAGCGTTGATAATCAATGTATTACAACTCCCT
>JAAFIN010000335.1 GCA_013297825.1 Cytophagales bacterium | reverse complement strand
GTTTAAAAATAGGCATAAATACCTATTCTATACATAATATTATGGTTTTTATGTAAAGCACAGGTATTTATGCCTGTGAAATGTCAAATTTATTCACAATTTACACATTTCTTAATTTTCAACTAAAAAAAACTATGGCTTTTCTCTCTCAACTATACAAAATGGTAGATTTTCTCAAAGAACAAGGAATGTTTATCAATCATTTTTGGGTAAATAATGGGGTTTCTGAAAGTGAAATTTTGGAAGTAGAAACTGCTTTGGGCTACAAATTGGACACATCAATTATTGATTTTTTCCGAGAATGTAATGGCGTACAGTTGATTTGGTCGCACCCCCAAAATAAGTATTTTGAGGATATGAAAAAAGTTATCAACAGCAAAGAATTTGTTAGTTATGGCATCAATGATAATTTTAATTTTGATGGAAGCATTATGATTGAGCCATTAAAAAATGTTTTTTTGCAAGATTGGTACGACCGCATTTATTTTGATTTTACCATAAATGACAAAAGAGAAATACTTTTTGCAAATAATATTACCTATATTGAGCCAGATTTTAGCCAAAGAATTAAGCCTTTTGATATGTATAGCATTTTTAATGAACACGCTTTTTTTCTTGATGGCACAAGCAATCCACCTGTGATAATGGGGGACGATTATCAGGCGTGTTATACAGATTCGTATTTAATGAATTTCCAAAATTATTTGGATTTTATCATTTATTTTTATGGTTCAGTAGAAGCGAGAAGGTGTTTTTTTGGAAAATATAACGGTGCAAAATATCCACAAAAAACAATAGATGATTTTTTAGCATTGCCTTTGATTGACCTTTCAAAATATAATTTGGATAGAAATGAATTACAAATTCCTTTTGATAAAAAATTTTGGGATAATTAAAAAAACTAAAAAACAAAAAAATGTCAAGTAGTCAATACGTAGATTTGCCTCAATACAAATTCAATGCTACAAAAAAAAGATACATTTTTATTGGTAATAATTTTGAAAAAAAATGTTTTTATGTTGGTGCTTTGTTTCTGTGTTATATTTCCATTTACAGCGTATTTGGCATTGTCAATGCTTTGCTAACAAATTCTAATGAAACTGCATCAGGGAATATTGGAGGAGCAATATTTGTGAGTATTATTACTTTAATGGTAGCAACATTTCTTTTTATTTTTGCACAATCAAAAGACAAATACATTTGTTTAGTTGAAAAAAGGCTTTTTTTTAGACAAAAAACAAAATACAAAAGTGTTGCATTAGCAGATATTAAAGTTATTATTCCTATACAAAAATATGGAAATGGCTATTTTCAAGGTATTTTTTATGCTTTTGTCTTAAAAGAACAAAATTTTGAAGATGATAAAATAAAATATGACCAACATCTTACAGAATATTTTTCAGGAAAAAAAGATTATCCTCTTTTTGAACAAGCATTTGAAAAAATTAAAAATCTTTGAGCATTAAATCAAATATGCTCAAAAGCTCAAAAAATGGTTTAAAAAGTTCAAATTAAACTTTTGAACCTTGAACTTTTTGAACCTTGAATTTTAAACCTTAAACTTCTAAAAAATATGTTTGCCTATCACGCCCCAAAATCGCCACAATTACCTATTTTGATAAGTATTCCACACGTTGGAACGCATATTCCGCCAGAAATTCGTCAAAATATGCACCCACAACACCTAAGAGGTCTTGATGATGCAGACTTTTTTTTGGACAAATTATATGAATTTGCTCCTGAAATGGGCATTGGCATTATTGCTTCCTATCATCACCGTTGGGTAATTGACCTTAATCGTCCCAAAGATGATACACCGCTTTACCAAGATGGACGTGTGATAACAGGGCTTGTACCTACTACTACATTTTTAGGCGAAGAACTTTACAAAGACCAAAAACCTACATCAGAGGATATTCAAAATCGTATTACCGAATATTATTTGCCTTATCACCAAAAATTAAATAGTTTATTAGTAAATCTTAAAGAAAAATTTGGGAATTGTTTGTTGTATGAAGCACATTCTATTCGCAGAAGTGTTCCAACTATTCGCCCTGACAAATTCCCTGATTTTCTGTTGGGAGATAATGATGGAAAATCCGCTCCTGCAATATTTGCTCAAACTGCTATGGGATTTCTGAATAGTTCTTATAAAGTGGCTCACAATGAGATTTTTAAAGGTGGATTTATTACGAGGGAATTTGGAAAACCTAATGAACAGATTTTTGCATTGCAGGTTGAGCGTAGCAAGGATATTTATATGAATGACCAAGAAGATGATTATGATGATGAAAAAGCCCAAAAATTACAAAAATTATTGAAAAAAATGTTTTTTGAGTTTTCAATCGTTTTGCAGAATGAAGGATTTTAAATAATAATGAATGATTTTTTTCTCTTACTTGGTAAAATATTAAAACTTTCAAATCCATTGCACTTTTAAATCTTTTATTTTGAGTTTAAAGTATTTTTTTTTATACATTTGCAAAAAAATAAAACAAATAATAAATTACAAATAATAAACTAATATGGCTAAAAACAACCAAAATCGTCAAGCTGAACCAGAGCTTAACATTGAATTACCTGAAACTATTGCAGAAGGTATTTATTCAAATCTTGTTATTATATCACATTCGCCAAGTGAATTTGTGCTTGATTTTGTGCTTGTAATGCCCAATGTGGAACAAGCACGTGTAAAATCACGTATCATATTGACGCCTGACCACGCAAAAAAACTTTTGGACGCATTACACGACAACGTCAAAAAATTTGAACACGCTTACGGTGTTATCAAAACACAACAAAATCAAAATTCTATTGGTTTTCCAATAAATTTTGGTGGAAATATGGGAGGGGAAGCGTAATTTAATGGTAAATGTTGAATTGTAAATGGTAAATGAAACAGCCAAAATCAATGATAAATTAAACAGCCAAAATGCGATTTTTCAGATTAGGAAAATAAAATAAATTCATCTTATAAAACCCTGAAAGGGTTTAACAATAGTAACCCCACGTGAAACGTGGGGAACAAAAGAATAAGTTATTTAATTATCATTCCTTAAAATAAAAAATGCTTTTCTAATATGGAAAAGCATTTTTTTTTATATATAAAATTTGTGCTTACATTTGTTTTTGAACACAACCAAAAAAATAATTTAGTTTAAATATTTTTCAATAGCTATGAAAAAAATTATACAAATTTTTATATTTCTATCATTGTACTTTTTTTTGGTACAAAATATCCAAGCACAAAACAAAAAACTCATTGATAGTTTGCATTTTGTTCATAAACAGACAAAAATAGACACGCTCAAAGCCATTATTGACCTTGAAATAGCATTTAGGTATCGCTCCAATTATCCTGATAGTACCTTTAAATATGCTCAAAAAGCACTTTTGAATAGCCAAAAAATTGGTTTTTGGAAAGGTGAAGGACAGGCTTGGAATACATTGGGCTTGGGTTATATTCGCAAAGAACAATACAAACCTGCACAAGATTGTTATGCAAAAGGTCTTGCTTGTTATGAAAAAAATAAATAT
>JAAFIN010000331.1 GCA_013297825.1 Cytophagales bacterium | reverse complement strand
AGATTATATGGAAAAAGATAAATTATCATACGCAATAAATAGATGTCTTACTAATGTAGGAAAAGAGCTAAAAATAAACTTTAAAAAATTTGGTGATGATAGTAAATAATTTATTTCACTTACTTATAAAAAATAAATTTTTGCTAAAAATAAAAAAAGCTGTTTCTGAAAGGAAATAGCTTTTTTTTGGTTATTTCAAAAAAAGATAATCACACAAGTTATGATTTTTTTCGGAGTGTTTTTGTGGAGTAACTTGTGTTTGACCTTTGCACAAAAATATAATCTAACTTATAACCTTCCAAAAGTTTTAGAGCTTTTGGAAAGTTATTTATAATGGTTGTCTGACAATTTTTGTGGAAAATTATTTTTAATTCCCCACGTGAAACGTGGGGAAACAACAAATAAAAAAATAGTAGGGTAGAGAGAGGTTTAAGCAGTTGATGATAAATATTTTGATGTGTATAGAACATTTTAAAATGGTGTCATTAAAATAAAAATAAAATTCAAATAATTAAAAAAATCAACATTTTAATCAAAAAACGTTTTTATTTTAAACAAAAAAATAAAATAAATTTTTTAGATTTTTATGCTTTTTGCCTAAATACTGTTACCCATAACAAACTCTAACACATTGATAATCAATGCGTTACAAAACTGTACCCTATTTGTTACCCCCCCTTTTTGTGAGAAAACAAAACTATTATTCTTAATTGGCAGTACAAAACCAAAGTACAAAAATTAAAATATACGATTTGTTTTTTCATTATGAAAGATACCTTACAAAACCCATTCAAAATTTTTAAGAAAATTAAAAACAAAACTTTACTGTTTTTTTTGCTTTTCTTAACACAAACATTTTCTCTACAAGCGGTTGTTTATTATGCCAAACCTACCGCAACAGGTACAGGCACAGGACTAACTTGGGCAAATGCTACCACACTCGCCAACGCCCTCACACTTGCTACATCAGGTGATGAAATTTGGGTAATGCAAGGCACACATTTTCCCACTACCACAACCACCCGAACTATTAGCTATAATATTCCTGCAGGTGTAAAAGTATATGGAGGATTTTTGGGCAATGAAGCATTATTAACCAGCAGAAACTTCAAAACAAATATCACAATTCTTTCAGGAGATATTGGGACAGTAGGTAATAATACAGATAATACCTACAACATTGTAAAATTTAATACAGGTAATTCAGCAAGTTGGTTAGATGGATTTACAGTTAGAGATGCAAATGCCATACTAAGCAATAACAACCAAGACAGAGGAGCTATTCAAATGAATGGTGGCGGTGGTTCTGTTCGTAATTGTGTTATTATTAGTAACAGAGGTAACGTAAGCAGTGCAATATCCATCACAGGCGAAGCAGTTGCAGATATTCGCAATAATTTTATATTGGATAATTTCAGTAATTTTAGTGCGGTAATTGTTGCCCAAAATCTTGGCGCTACTTTTAATAATTGTGTTTTCTCTGGAAATACCACAAATTCAGAAGCAAGTGCTTTAAATCTTGTAATTGCAACCAATAACCAAGTCATAAATTGCACTTTTATGGACAATAGAGGTGGTGTAGGTGTCGTAAGGGTTTCTAATAACGCTACTGCTACAATGTCCAATAGCATTATTTATGAAAATTTTGGTTTTACACCTATTGTTACGCAAGTTGGAGGCACTATTACCGTTAATAATTCCAATGTACAAAGTGGATTTCCTGGCACAGCAAACCTCAATACAAAACCTTTTTTTTTGGATAGAACAAACATCAGAGGAGCAGACAATCTATATTTTACAAATGATGATGGTCTAAACCTAATGAACTGTTCGCCTATGTTTAACGCAGGTTCTAACACAGGTGTTGCTACCAATGACATCAAAGGTGATTTGCGTACATTATTCACTACCACAGATATAGGTGCGTATGAAAGAATTACAAACACCATTACATTTTCTTTTCCTGATGGTCGCATTTATGTAAATGACAACGCAACAGGAACAAATAATGGTACTTCGTGGGCAAATGCTTTTACAGACCTTCAAACAGCAATTCACGCTTCTTTTTGTTCAGGAGTTACAGATATTTGGGTAGCATCAGGCACATATTATGCTACTAACACCACCAATAGAACACTTAGTTTTGATATAATGCCCAACATCAAAATATATGGGGGATTTGCAGGCAATGAAACTGCCTTAGCAAGCAGAAATTTTAGCACAAATATTTCAATTCTTTCTGGGGATATTGGGGTTTTAAATAATAATACAGATAATACCTACAATATCATAAAATTTAACTTAGGCAATTCTGCAAGTTGGTTAGATGGATTTACAGTAAGAAATGCAAATAGTAACCTCAATACAGATAATGTGTCAAGAGGTGCTATTCAAATGAATGGTGGTGGTGGTTCGGTGCGTAATTGTGTGATTACCAATAATATAGGCGAGGTAGGCACTGCTATATCTATTACAGGTGGGTCAGTTGCAGATATTCGCAATAATTTTATCCTCAATAATAGTAGTAATTTTGGGGTAGTTACCATTGCCCAAACACTTGGGGCTACATTTAATAACTGTGTTTTTGCTAATAATACAAGTGTTAATGATGCAAGTGCCTTAGATGTGCTTTCTTCGGTGGTAACATCTGTATTAAATTGTACTTTTGTAGGTAATTCAGGAGGAACTTGTGTAATCAGAAGCGTTAATAGTGCAAGTGTTACCTTTAAAAATGGTATTATGTTTCGCAATCTAACATCAAACATTTTACAATCCGCAGGAGGAACATTAACCGCTACATATTCCAATATTCAAGGCGGATTTGCAGGTGTTGGAAATGTTGATGTAAATCCTTTATTTTTAAATATAAATGATATTGATGGAGCAGATAATCTTTATTTTAATGGAGATGATGGATTAAATTTTATAAATTGTTCGCCTATGGCTAACGCAGGTGAGAATACAGGCGTTGCTACCACCGACATAAAAGGAGATAACCGAATATTATTTGTTACTGCAGATATGGGAGCGTATGAACGCACCGCCAATAATATAACTCCTACCTATGCTGATAATAGAATTTATGTAAATGTAAATGCAACAGGAGCAAATAATGGGACTTCTTGGACAAACGCATTTACAAGTTTGCAAGATGCCATTATCAATGCCCATTGTGTCAATATACCAGAAATTTGGGTTGCTCGTGGCACATATACCACAGGAAGCACAGACCGCAATGTTTTTTTTGAAATCTACAAAAATATCAATATGTATGGTGGATTTATAGGCAATGAAACCACATTAGCCAGCAGAGATTCACGCATCAATGTTACCACATTAAGCGGTGATATTGGCGTATTGGGTGAAGTTACAGATAATAGTTACCAAATTCTAAAAATAAATGCCATTACAAGCATTGTAGATGGTTTTACATTTACCAATGCTTATAATTATGATTTAGGGCTTACATTTAGGGTTAATACTTACGGTTCTGCCCTTGCCTTATTTGGTAATACACAAGCTACTATCTCTAATTGTGTATTTGTAAATAATATTGGGGTATTTGGAGGGGGAATAGCTATTTTGAACACTGCTAACCCTAATATTTTGAATTGCTTTTTTTATACCAACAAAACCCTTTCCAATGGTGCAGGGATTTATTCCAATTCAACCACTTTCAACAGCAATATTATAAATTGTGTGTTTGTATACAATTCCGCAGAAGCATCAGGACAAGGTGGTGCAATATTTACTTTTCAAGGTGGAGCGTATAA
>JAAFIN010000330.1 GCA_013297825.1 Cytophagales bacterium | reverse complement strand
TTAATTTCCCCAAGTTTCCGAAAATTGCCTTAAAAATCTGATGTCATTTTCAGTAAATAAACGAAGGTCTTTAACCCTATATTTTAGCATAGCAATACGTTCTATGCCCATTCCAAAGGCAAAACCTGTGTATTTTTCGCTGTCAATACCACAATTTTCAAGCACATTAGGATGCACCATTCCACAACCCAAAATCTCTACCCAACCTGTACCTTTGCACACATTTTTAGAACCTCCACAAATGCTACAACCTTGTGGATTATTCATTTGGCAAGAAATATCAACCTCTGCACTCACTTCCGTAAAAGGAAAATAAGATGACCTAAAACGCACCTGCGTATCTTGTCCAAACATTTCTTTTACAAAATGATACAAAGTTTGCTTCAAATCCACCAGACTCACATTTTCATCAACATACAAACCTTCTACTTGGTGAAAAATACAGTGCGCCCTCGCTGTAATTGCTTCATTGCGAAACACACGACCAGGCATAATTGCACGCAAAGGCGGTTTTTTGTTTTCCATTAGTCGCACCTGCACCGAAGATGTGTGTGTACGCAACACAATATCCTCATCTACAAAAAAAGTATCTTGCATATCCCTTGCAGGGTGATTAGGCGGAAAATTAAGGGCAGAAAAATTGTGCCAATCGTCCTCTATTTCAGCACCGTCAGCCACACTAAAACCCATTTTTGCAAAAATATCTACAATTCTTTGACGAATAAGCGTAAGTGGGTGCAAAGTGCCTGTTGCATTGGGAATAATAGGCAGTGTAAGGTCAAAAGGAGGCAATTCTTGCATAGGTTGGTTATCCAATTTTTCTTTTGACACATCAAATTTTTCTTGTGCAAGATTTTTTAAACCATTGACAAGTTGTCCAAATTCCTTTTTTTGTTCGTTAGGAATGGATTTCATCAATCCCATAAGTTCAGGGATTTCATTTTTGATGAAAGTAATTCTAAAATTTTCTAAGGATTTTGCATCAATTATCTGAAAATCCTGAATTTTTTGGGTAAGTTCTTGTACTTTTTCTTTCATTTAAAAGTTCAAAGTTTAAGGTTCAAAGTTTAAGGTTCAAAAGTTCAAAGTTTAAGGCTCAAAAAAAATCCTGTTAATCTTTAAATTCTGAAAATCCTGCTCTTATTTGGCTGTTTCATTTATCATTCATCATTAAATCTTAGTCTTTTTTGAAAAGTGAATCCACAAACTCCACACGATTAAACACCTGTAATTGTTCCATTCCTTCGCCTACACCAATATATTTTACAGGAATTTTGAATTGGTCAGAAATACCAATCACAACGCCACCTTTTGCGGTTCCGTCCAGTTTGGTAATTGCAAGGGCATTTACTTGTGTAGCTTTTGTAAATTCGGTTGCCTGCACAAAAGCGTTTTGTCCCATACTTCCATCAAGAACCAAAAGCACTTCGTGATGATTTTCATTAGGAATAAATCTTTCAATAACACGTTTGATTTTTCCAAGTTCATTCATTAGATTTACTTTTGTTTGCAAACGCCCTGCGGTGTCAATAATTACAACATCAGCCCCCATCTCCACACCTTGTTTTACTGCATCAAAAGCCACCGCAGCAGGGTCAGTATTCATACCGTGTTCTATGACAGGTACGCCAGCCCTTTCGCCCCAAATTTTGAGTTGGCTCACCGCAGCAGCACGAAATGTATCACCAGCACCAAGCACAACTTTTTTGCCTGCTTTGTGAAATTGATACGCTAATTTTCCGATAGTTGTTGTTTTTCCAACGCCATTTACGCCCACGACAAGGATTACATAGGGCGTAGTAAGTCCTTCAGGCAATTCAAAACTATCAATATCTCTTGTGTTATTTTCGGTAAGAAGTGCGATAATTTCCTCCCTTAATATGCGGTCAAGTTCAGAAGTACCCAAATATTTATCACGTTTTACACGTTCTTCTATGCGTTGAATAATACGCAAAGTAGTATCTACGCCTACGTCAGCCCCTACAAGTATTTCTTCCAATTCATCAAGCACATCAGCATCAACGGTTGATTTACCCATTAACGCTTTACCCAAACGAGAAAAGAGGCTTGTTTTGGTTTTTTCAAGACCTTTATTGAGGTCTTCTTTATTTTTTTCCCCTTCTTTATTGCCTCTTGAAAAAAAGCTAAAAATTCCCATATTTTTTTTATTTTTAAAAAAATTATTTTGGCAAAAATAGCAAAAAAATACGGATTCTAAAAATTTTAGATGTTTTAATGAGGGAAAGGGGAAAGTAGCAAAAAGAAAGTAGTAAAGGGAAAGGTATCAGGAGTAAGGGAAAAAGGCAAAACAAAGTTTGTTTTTTGGCTGTTTCATTTATCATTCAACATTTATCATTTAATATTCGCTATTATTTGATAATTTTTTTCTCTAAAAGCTCTTTTATGGCATTTTCACTAATGCCCAATTCTCTCAAATATTCCTGAGTATTTTCACCCAAAAGCGGTGAAGATTTTACGATTTTGTGGGGTGTTTCCGAGAATTTTATAGGGAAATTTATGGCGGTAATGTTACCAGCTTTTGGGTGTGTAATTTCTTGAAAAATTTCTCTGCTTTTGATGTGTGTATTTTCCATCACTTCGTTTATTTCTTGAATAAGTGTAATTGGAATATCATTTTTTAGTCCCAAATTTACCCAAAAATCAGCATTTTGTGTAGAAAAAACTTGTTGTACTTTTTCCTTATGAATATTCATATTTTTAAAATCGTACATATCATTTTTCCATTCGTTTTTTTCAATCATTTCACAAAATCTTTTCCAAAATTTATCTTCCAAAGAGCCCAAAGCCACATATTTATTATCTTGGGTTTTATAAATGTTATAATTTACCAATTTTCCAGACAAAAACTGTTCTTCCTTAGATAAAATTTCGCCTGTTGCCCAAAACCACGTAAAAGCATTGATACTCAAAGGAATTGTTGCGTCCAACATTGCAATATCCACGTGTTGCCCTTGTCCTGTGTGTGTACGTGCATACAAAGCAGACAAACAGCCTATCATTGCCAAATAACTCCCTCCTGCAATATCTGCAATTTGGGCAATGGGAATTGTAGGCGAAGAATTTTGATTACCCGCCAACAAACCAGCCAAACCCACATAATTCAAATCGTGTCCTGCCAAATGTGCATATTCGCCTGTTTGTCCATAACCTGTGAGCGAAACATAGATAAGTTTAGGGAATTTTTGGTGCAATGTGTGATAATCCAAATTAAATTGTGCCAAAAAATTAGGGCGAAACTGCTCAATAAAAATATCCACATTTTCTAAAAATTTTAAGATAATTTCTTGCCCTTCTGTTTGGGTATAATCCACCAAAACACTTTTTTTGTCGTGATTAAACGCCATAAAAGACGCACTTTCACTCTTGATATAGGGTGGATATTGGCGTGTGGTATCAGGAAATTTAGGATTTTCTATTTTAATGACTTCTGACCCCATATTTGCCAAAAACATTGTAGCAAGAGGGCCTGGCAATAATCTTGTAAAATCTAATATTTTAAGACCTTTTAAAGCTGACATTTTTTTCTAATGGTGAATGGATAAATGAATAGCCAAATAAGAGCAGGATTTTTAGGATTTAAGGATTAACAGGATTAAACAGCCATTTTTTTTAATTTGAATCTTAAACTTTGAACTTTTAAACCTTAAAGGTTCTTCAAGGATTTATACGGTCTGAAACCCCACCTAAATCCTCCCCAGAGGGGAGGACTTTTCGCAAAGCGTTGATAATCAATATATTACAACTCCCTCCCCT
>JAAFIN010000033.1 GCA_013297825.1 Cytophagales bacterium | reverse complement strand
TTAAAAATTATGATGAGATTCATTCATAATTTATAATCAATAATTCATAATTACACCATCATCTCAATAACTTTTGTATTTTTTGGAAAATTCTATCAATTATCAAAGATTTCAATTATTTTACTCATTAAATTAAAAGATTTTATTTAAAAAAAATAAAACTTTTGAGAAAACCAACCTCCAAATATTTCTCCCAATATAAAAAGTATTTTTTACCTTACTTTTCTCACATAAAAATCACAAAAAATTTTTATTAAAAAAAAATTATAAAAAAAACAGATTTTTATTTCTTATTGGCACAAAAGGTTCTTTTTATATCATCAAAAAAATCCAAACATCATTTTAAAAATCCCAAAGAAACAACTCAAAAAAATATTTTATTATAAGTTTTAACGCTTGGAAGGTTTTAAACCCTGCAAGAGTTTTAGAAGCAACAGTATAAACTGTAATTACTTAAAACAAAAATATTTTGACTTTGTGATTTCCCAATCCATTATTTTTTATCTATGTACAACATTGAGGACTTAAACCTAAAATTACTCGTGGAACTCCGCGAGATTGCAGAAGAATTGCGTGTAGTTGATTTTCCAAAATTGCAAAAAAAAGAACTTATTTACAAAATCTTAGACCAACAAGCGATTTTTCCAGCTTTGGCTACACCAAAAGAAACGCCTAACAATACCCAAAACGACACAAAAAATACTTTGGCTAACGAAGAACCTGAACAAATGGATACTGTGGAAAACCGCAGAAAACCACGCATAAAAAGGGAAAATGTTAAAGCAAATAATAATCCATCTACTAATAACAATATTTCCCAAAATACCACCCAAACGACCCTTACGCAAAATAAAGAAACACAAAACCCAACCAACATTAACCAAAATATTACCGCAAATACTAACCAAAATACGCAAAACCAAAATACGCAAAATAACAACCAAAACGCCCAAAATAACCAAAATAACAACCAAAACACACAACAATACAACCGCCAAAATCCAAACGAAAGAAGAAACAACAATAACCAAAACAACCAAAACAAAAATTTTAATAATCGCAATAATAACAATAATTCTACGCAAGAAAATACCGCAGAAAATAGCAAATTGCCAAAAGATTTGGATTTTGGACAGGATTTTACAGCAGTGATTAAAGAATTGCCTGATGAAATGAATTTTGGAGAATTTGATGCGTCAAAACAAGAAACACCAAGAAAAAATCCACGTGAGAATAATAACCAACAACAAAATCCACGAAATAACCAAAACAACCCACGAAATAACCAAAATAACAACCAAAGAAACCAAAATCAACAAAATAATACCAACCAAAACGAACCAAAGACCAACCAACAAAATACCAACCAAAACGAACCACGAAACAACCAAAGAAACCAAAACCAAAATTCTAATCAACAAAACACAAACCAAAACCAAAATACCAACCAAAACACCGAACAACGCAACGAGCAACGTGATAATCAACGCAACCAAAGAAACCAAATCAACACCAACCACCAAAAACGTAATGAAAAATTGCAAGGTTTGAAAGAGTTGGAGGGACTTGTGGAGGTTTCAGGTGTGTTAGAAATATTGGAAGGTTATGGATTTTTGCGTTCTGCGGATTACAATTATTTGGCAAGTCCTGATGATGTGTATATCTCACCAAACCAAATAAAAAATTATGGTTTGAAAACAGGGGACACTGTAAAAGGTCTTTTAAGACCACCAAAAGAAAACGAAAAATATTTTGCGTTGGTGCGTGTTAGTTCGGTAAATGGTAGAACTTTGGACGAAATAAGAGATAGAATTCCTTTTGAATTTCTTAAACCTGTATTCCCAACTGAAAGGCTAAAACTCACTACAAGAGCAGAGGAACTTTCCACCAGAATATTGGATATTTTTGCCCCAATAGGCAAAGGACAAAGAGGAATGATAGTTGCCCAACCAAAAACAGGTAAAACTATTCTTCTCCAAAAAATCGCCAATGCCATTGCCCAAAATCACCCAGAAGTGTATTTGATGGTGCTTTTGATTGATGAACGCCCTGAAGAAGTAACAGATATGGAACGCAATGTAAAAGCAGAAGTAATTTCCTCTACTTTTGATGAACAAGCAGAACGCCACGTAAAAGTTGCGTCTATGGTGTTGGAAAAGGCAAAAAGGCTTGTAGAATGTGGTCACGATGTAGTGATTTTGTTGGATTCTATCACACGTCTTGCTCGTGCTTACAATACTGCAATGCCTTCGTCAGGCAAAATATTATCTGGTGGTGTAGATGCTAATGCTTTGCACAAACCCAAAAGATTTTTTGGTGCTGCACGCAATATAGAAAATGGTGGCTCGTTGACTATTATTGCAACTGCGTTGATAGATACAGGTTCACGTATGGACGAAGTGATTTTTGAGGAATTTAAAGGTACAGGCAATATGGAACTCCAACTTGACCGCAAACTTGCAAATAAACGCATTTATCCTGCGATTGATGTTACTGCCTCAGGAACACGTAAAGAGGATATGCTTGTGCCAAAAGAAGAATTGCCAAGAATTTGGTTGCTTCGCAAACATATGGCTGATATGACTCCACAGGAAGCAATGGAATTTTTGAGAGAACGCATCAATGGAAAAGCAGACAACAGAGATTTTTTAATGTCTATTAACCAACACGAATAAATTGCTGTTTTTTTTGAGTTAAAAAAATAAAAAAACTTATCAGATTTGAGGATTTGATAAGTTTTTTTTTGTGGTAAAAATTTATATTTGCAATTCAAACAATTTTGGTTTTCTAGCAATTTTTTGTGAAAAAGAAAAAAACAACTGTGTCATTCCGTAGGAATCTGGCTGTTTTTTTACACAGAACAGTTAGATTCTTTCAGAATGACACCAAAGTAAAAAAAAGCAAAAAAAATAGTTTTTTTTATTTCTGATTTTCAAAATTCAATATCTCTAATTCTGATTTTTTGGGTGGTAATTGTGATAAATTTATTGTGAAAATTTATGCCTGAGTTGAGAAGAAAATTGACTAAAATCTCTTTTATTTCTTTGGTTTCGGAAAAAGAATAACGAAGCAAAATCACGCTTATATCTTTGGTTTGATGTGCAAAAACAATATCTGCAAAATCTTTGTCTTCAGTCAAAATAATGCGAGGCGGATTACGTGATAACTGCACAATATCAAGGTCTGAAACGCCTCTTTGTTGTTCATAAATGGCAAAAACCTCAATATTTGCTTCTCTAAGATATTTAATAATAGAATGGTCTATGTTCTCGTCTGCTAAAATCATTGTTATTTTTATGCGATTTCAAAAGTTTCTTCTTTACTTATGTACGCAGATGAATACGCCAAAACTGCATAAATTTGTTGTTCATTCAAAAAAGGATAACTTTCTAAAAGTTGGGGAATAGTTGCACCTTCTGACATTTTTTTTAAAATAATTTCTACGCTTATGCGTGTGCCTTTGATAATAGGTTTGCCAAGTAAAATAATAGGATTGCGTTCTATAAATTGGTGATAATTCATTTTTTAATGTTGTTTTTTATTTTTTGGAACGAAAATTAAATATTTTTATTGTGCAGTTTTTTATGGTTTTTGGTTTTAAACACTTGTGTTTAAAGAAATTTTGATTTTTCTGACAATTTTTGTGAAAAAGAGAAAAAAAACAACTGTGTCATTCCGTAGGAATTTGGCTGTTTTTTTACACAGAACAGTTAGATTCTTTCAGAATGACACACAAGTTAAAAAAATATTCCACAAAAACTATCAGGCAATCATAATTATTTGGCTGTTTCATTCATAATTTATCATTCATCATTCATTTACTTTCTTCCAAAATCAGCAGGAATTTCGCCCATATTTTCGGTGTCCCATTTGATGATAGGATTTTGGTAAGTATTGTTTTTGAGCCAAGTTTCAGCACGTTGCAAAAATTCAAAAGTTTTTTCAGTATTAGAATTTTGAGCAAGTTTAGTTTTTGCTTTTTTTTGTTTAATCCAACTTAAAGCAGTTCGTGAATCTGTAAAAATGGTAAAATTGTATAATTCTTGCTTTTGAAGCAACGCCAATCCGTGAACAATCGCCAAAAATTCACCAATATTATTAGTACCTTCCTCAAATTTTTGATAAAAAATCACATTTCCCTCCATATCTACGCCTCTATATTCCATCACGCCAGGATTGCCACTACACGCAGCATCTACAAAAATGCTATCTTGTGGAATGTATTGTGGTAAAATGTGTTGTGGTGAAGTATTTTGAGATGTGCTGGTTTCTAATTTTTTTGTAGAGGCATTTTCTTGTGTTTTTTTGGTAATATTTTGTTTAAAAAAATCATTAGCACCTAATTTTAGGGCATTTTCAGCAGAAGTTTTATCTTCAAAACTTTTGTATTTTGCACCTGAAAAATTATCTACTTGTTTTTTACAACTTGCCCAATCTTCAAAAATACCCTTTTCTCTGCCTTCCCACACCACATAATATTTTTTTGCCATAAAAGCCTCTTAACTCCAAAGGAGATTTATAATATTTAAAGAATGTTAAAAAAAAATCTTTCAAAAATAGTTTTTTTTAGCGTATCTCAAAAACGGTTTTTTTGTAAAATTTCCATAACCACATTTTTATACACACGTCCCACAGGAATCAAATTACCATTTTTCATCATAATTTGGTTACTTTTGATGGCTTTTATAAAAGCAATATTCACAATGTAAGATTTATGAATACGATAAAAAACATCATTATTTAGATGATTATGCAAATCAGAAAGACTATGACGAATAAGATATTTTGATTTTTCAGCAAAAAGTTCTACATAATTTTTTTCAGATTGAAAAAACATAATATCATTCACAGGGATTTTGATAAAAAAATCTCCATTTTTTACAAAAATCATATTGTCCAATATCAAATTTGTATCACCTTTTTCGTGTTCTTCTTGATTGTCATCATCGTCAATCTCTACCATTTGCTCCTCCTTTGGGGGCTGGGGGGCTTTTTTTATTTGTTGTGCAAAATTAAAAATAGCAATTTCAATAGCAGTATAAAGGCTATCTACCTGAAAAGGTTTTACCAAATAAGCATTTGGTTGTAGGTTTTTGGCTTCGTTTAGGGTGCGAGAATCGCTGTAAGAAGTAAGAAAAATAAAAGGCATTTCAAAATTTTGGCGAATAAAATATGCAACTTCTATGCCTTCATTTTGGCGTGTAAGAAATATATCCAATAATGCAATATCAGGCTTATATTTCAATAATTTTTCTTTTGCTTCTTCCAAACTTGATGCGATTCCTACTACTTCATAATTCATTTCCAAAAGAGTTTCTTTGAGGTCTTTGGCAATAATTAGCTCATCTTCCACGATAAGAATTTTTACATTTTGCATTTGATTAAAAAAAGATTAAAATGGTTGTTATAAAGGTATCAGGAAAAAGGTATCAGGGGAAAGGTATCAGGAGAAAGGTATCAGGGGAAAGGAAATACATTTTGAGCTTTTTGAACCTTGAACTTTTGCATTTGGCGGTTTCATTCATAATTCATAATTAAAAATTCATAATTACGTTCTCATTCTTGGGTCAAAAACGCCATAAAGCACATCAACCAACACATTTATACACACAAAAATAAATGCCATCAGAAGCGTAGCACCCATTACCACAGGCAAATCAAAATCACGTGAAGCCTCCAATGTAACACGCCCCAAACCTTTCCACGCAAAAATATATTCCACAAAAAATGCTCCAGCCATTAAGCTCGCAAGCCAGCCCGAAATCGCAGTAATTACAGGATTTAGGGCATTTCTTAAAGCGTGTGTGTATAAAATTTTTCGTTCAGAAAGCCCTTTTGCACGTGCTGTGCGAATATAATCTTGTTGCATTACCTCCAACATACTACTTCGTGTGAGTTGGGTAATAATTGCCAAAGGACGCACTGATAATGTAAGTGCAGGCAAAATGAGATTTTTGAGTTTGAGGTGATATTCTCCTGAAAGCGTGTCCAATTCCCACAATGAACCTGTCATTTGCAAACCTGTAACATTGCCCCACCAAAAACCCAAAAACACCGCCAAAATCATAGCTGATACAAACGAAGGTGTAGCAATGCCCAACGCAGAAATGCCCATAATTGCCTTATCCAAAAAATTATCTTGGTTTTGGGAGGCAAAAATTCCTATTTGAATACCAAATATAGTTGCCAAAAACATTGCACTTACTGCCAAAATCAATGTTCCCCAAAGTGCTTCCCAAAGGATTTCATTTACTAATTTTCCTGTGAGATAAGAACGTCTAAAATGTGGATATTTTAACACAAACGCATTTTCTCCCAAAGAAATTAGCGTAATATAACGATAATTATTATTTTCTAAATTGTTTTTTTCGTGAAAAGCAATAGGCAAAAGGTCGTTTAAGTATTGTGTGTATTGCACATAAATAGGCTTATCCAATCCCCATTCTGTAATCAATTTTTGGCGAGTTTCTTTATCTGCATTGTCGCCCAAAAGTACCGAAGTAGGATTAGCAGGCATTACTAAAAATAATAAAAATATAACACTTGCCACACCCCACAATACGCCTATTCCCTGCAATATACGAGCTAAAAAAAAATTGATATTCACGTTGTTTTATGATTTTTGCAAAAATATTGGTGCAAAAATAGCGTTATTTTTTGTTTTTGTGAAAATTTCCATTTTTAGGAATGAGTGAAAAATAAAATGGATAGTTTGGAACACGGATTTTACGGATTAACACAGATTTTCACGGATTTCTTTTTTATTTTTATGTAAAGCACAGGCATTTATGCCTGTGAAACGCCAAACATATCCACATTAAAATTTACTTGTTCTTTAGAAATTTTTGAATTATTCAAAAAAAAACTATTTTTTGCTTCGTTCAAAAAAAAGTTTTGCTACTGAATATCCAAGTTTGCATTTTTTGTTTTTTTTCATAATATCAACCAATTTTCCAAGCAAAGATTCTGTGTTTCTGATGTATTCCCCTAATTCAGCACAATTTCGCTCTATTCCTTTCTCCACATCTGGCAAAGAAGCCATTTTAGCCTTAAATTCTTCTTTTTGTTTTGCGGTCATTTTTTCTATTTTTTCCTTAAATTTTATATTTGCCCTTGCTTCTCCCATTTCTGCACTTTCCATCAACATTTGACGGAAAATAGTTGGGTGATTTGAAAGTGATTTTTCTACACAATCACATAATTCTTGGGCAACCTTTTTTTCATCTTTTTGTGCAAAAGCATTTTGAAACACAAAAAATATAAATAAGTTCACAAAAAGCATAATTTTATTCATAATAATATTTTTTTGATTTTTTTTAAGAAGTTAAAATTTAATTTTTTTGGTTCTTCAAGGATTTATACGGACTGAAACCCCACCTAAATCCTCCCCAGAGGGGAGGACTTTTCGCAAAGCGTTGATAATCAACGTATTAAAAACTCCCTCCCCTCTGGGGAGGGCTGGGGTGGGGTTTGCAAAATATAGGTTTCCGTATAAATCCTTGAAGAACCATTTTTTTAAAAATGCTGAAAAAAAATGAATATTCCAATTTTTTTTAATCTAAAAATTACATAAAGGTTTGACAGGGTGGAAATCTTCCAAATTCATTGCTCAAAACATAGCCTTCAATATCATATAAATGTTCATCTGGTCTAAAATACAAATCTTTTTGATGAAATTTTTGTTTATCAAGTCGTGCAATTTCTTCATAAACTCTGCGATAAGAAATTTCATCTTTCAAAATTTTATGATATATTGAACTTTTGTCAGAAGTCAAAATATAAGGTTGATTTAATGCTAAAATATCAAATAAAAATTTGCACCAATCCAAAATAGCTTTCTGACATTTTAATTCCAAACACATAAATTGAACTCTCACGTGAAAATAACAAACAATAAAATTTGGTTTAATGTATTTTATCATTAAATTGTTATTTCCAAGCATTAAACGATAATTTTTTAAATCAGAAAATTTTAAAATATTTCCCCACAAAAAAGTTGTAGGCACTAAATCACGATAAATTAAATGTCCTTCTTCATTTTTGTAAGGGTCAAATTCAAAAAACCATTCTAAATTTTTGGAAATTGATTTTGGATTTTCAATTTCTTCTTCAAGAAAGGAAAAACCAGTAGGAAAATTTTGTTTTGCATTTTCTAAATTTTTAAAAACTTTTTCAATCTGAAAAACACTTTTATTATGTGGAAAAATTGCAACAGGTTCATATCCCATAATTTTATTTTTTTATATTTTAAAAAATTCACCATTTACCATTCAAAATTCACCATTAAAAAGGATATCCAATCCCTAAATTCAAAACCGCATATTCTTTGCTAAATGCTTGTCCTACATTGAATTGTTGTATCACCCAACGCCTATCAAAACGCCTCGCAGGGTCATATACTTTAATTCCCAAATCAAAACGCAAAAGCAAAAAAGGTAAATTCATTCTTAGTCCAAAACCTGAACCTATGGCAATTTGTTCCACAAAACTATCCCATTTGAATTGTGTGCCTGCTCTTGCGGTTTCTTCTCGCCAAGTCCAAACATTGCCTGCATCAGCAAAAAATGCCCATTTGAAAATACTAAACAAAGGAAAACGATATTCTACATTTCCCTCCACGATTATCTCGCCTGGTTGTTCTAATCTATTATCAAAAGTGCCATCTGTGCGTACATTGGGCGAATATTCGCCAGGACCTAACCTGCGAGGTCGCCACGCTCTTACGCTACTACCACCACCTGCAAAAAAGAATTTTTCGTAAGGCAAGGTAAAAGAACCTCCATAAGCCTGTGCTACGCCAATATTTGTTCTAAAAGCCAAAGAAGTGCCTGTTTTGGTAATTGGGAGATAATAATTAAAGGTAAGACTACCACGCCAATATTGAAAATATTTCAGACCAAAAATTCTATCACCTGTTTTAAAAGGTGTTTCATTCAAAAAATTTAAAGTATTTCCGCCTGATTCAGCCAAAACCCTGATAAAATGCGATTTTTTGGCTTCATTGCCATTGTTATTGTTGTAAGTATAAATAAAATAAATACTGCTTATCAAAGCTCTGTCAAAACTTTGTAAAATAGGATTTCCTTCTTGACTTAATAATAAAAGTTGTTGGCTAAAAGATTCACTTTTGCGAAGGGTATTTACCACGCTTAACTCTCCAAGCGTGAAATTATAGGTAGAATTTTTTAATTGCCCTTTAAAACTCATAGAAGCGGTAATATTAGCACGTGTGTATTCTGGTCTGCGTACAAAGTTGTAACCCAACGCAAAACGTGTGGTTGGGCTGTATGTTTCTATGTTTTGGCGAAGTCTGCGAGGAATAAGTTTTCGTGGAAAAAGCACTTTTGGAATGGTAAGCGAATTATTTACACCATATTCTTGACTGCTGTAAAATTGATTATCTTCCGAAAAACTCGTTTGTCCATCAATAGCAAATCTTACACCTGTTTCAAAAATTTCAGCACCTTTAAAAATATTACGCATTTTAAAAGTAAAATTTACAAAAGGGCCTGGCAAACCTTGTATCACATTAAAACCAATTTCGTAAGTATATTGATATTTTTCAGCAGGATTTGTGAAAACGTGTAAATCCAAGCGTTTTTGGGAAGTATCTTCTTTGATACTCACAAAACGAAACATATCCAAGTTTCCTATAAGCCTTTGCGTTTCTAATAATTGAAATTGATTATAAAGTCCTTTTGGGCGTATTTTGGTGCGTTGGTCTAATAATCTATAAGAAAAAGCCCTGCGTTTTTGGCGGTCAATGTATGCGATTTGGGTTTCTTTGGAGGTCAAAGTATCTGATTTTACATTGGGACGATTGGCGTGAAAATACACATTTGCAACTTCCCACGCTTTGTGTGTGCCTTTTGCTGGTTCTTTGATTTCAATTTCTACGTTGGCATAACGTTTTAAAAGTGCATTTTTTTTACCATTTTTATCATTTTTAATCATATCTTGCCTTAAAATATCCTTATTTAAAGAATCAATTTTGGTAAAATGCAAAGTATCTACATTAAAATTGATGTACTGCACGCTAAAATAAATATAACCGTTATTTTTCAAAAGCGTTTCTATGCGTCTGCGTTCTGCATCTATTTTGTCCTTTCTGTAAGGTTTTTCTTCTGCGATTTCAGTTTCTTTTTTATGGGCATTTAAAAGAGAATCAATGTGTGTGTTTTCAGTAGAAAATACGGTTTTTCCAAAAAAAGTAGGTTGATTTTCTTGTATTTTATAATTCAGTACCACACGATTATTACGCAATGATTTTTTTTCTGTAATTACTTTTCCCTGAAAAAAACCTCTTTCTCTCAATCTGTCAATGATTTCTTCGCTGGTGGTTTTGGCAATGAGTGAATCATACAAAGTAGGTTTTTCGCCCACAACACGCATCAGCCAATTTCCTTCGGTAAGTGTAAGATTAAGATGGTCTAATTTCTTTTTTTTTCGTGAAAAAATCTTATTTTTTTTGCGATTAGCAATTTTAACAATTTCTTTTTTGGCTTCTACATCAACGATTTCTTCTAATTTTTTTTCATATTTTTTGTTAATTTCTTCAATTTTTTTGTCATAAAATTTTGTAGTTTCTTCCATTTTTTTTTCAATTTTTTCAGGAGAAAATCTTTTTTTTCCTGCAAAATAAAAACTTACATAAGGCATTGTTCCAAAAAAATAGCGGTTTGTTTTTTGGCGTAAAAGTGGATAAACATCTTCATATTTAAGATTTTCATAGCCTGTTATGGCGTGCCTACGCAACAAATATTCATTTTCAGCAAGTTTTGTGCTTGCACAGTTTTGAAACAAAAAAAGCCCAAAAAATAAGATGAAATATAAGAAAAAACGCATGAAATCAATGGTGAATGGTGAATGGTAAATGGTGAATGAAACAGCCATTTTTTAATGATGAATTATGAATGAAATAGCCAATAGTTTTTTTATTTTATGCAAAAAAAGTGTTTTTGATTACAAAATAAAATTGTTTTTTAAAAAAATAAAAAATAAATCTACTTTTTTCATTTAAAACCTAAGTATTTTTATAAAATATTTGGACATACAACCAACAATTTTTAAATTTGAGGTTAGATAATTGAATAATTTGCTAAAATTTGTAAAAAACAACTAAAATGTTAAATATTTCTTCCAAAAACACATTGTTTTTTACTGTATCGGTGTTTTTTTTTATACCCACTATCTTTTTTTTACAAAATCTATTTTTTGTGTATAATGTATATGCCCAAAAACAACAAAAATTAGATAGTCTCCATAATTTATACACAAATGCAAAACACGATACCACCAAAATCAATATTTTGTTGGATATTGTAGAAGAAAACACTAAAAAAAAAGATACTGCTATTTTTTTGGCTCAAAAAGCCTTTCAATTAAGTGAAAAAATAGGATATAAAAAAGGTCAAGCACGCAGTTTTGAAAAATTAGGGCATATTTATTATGATAAAGTTGATTATAAATTAAGTTTGGAAAATCACCAAAAAGCCATAAAAATTGCTGAACAAATTAATTATTTTTCTTTGCTTGCTGTATCATTCAATAGTATTGCCATTATACACGACACACAAGGATATTATTCATTGGCTTTGACGTATTACCAAAAATCATTGTATCATTCAGAAAAAATAAATGATAAATACAAAACAGCAACCTGTATAACCAATATGGGCAACGCTTATAAAAGTTTGGGAAATTATCCAGTTGCAATAGAACATTATTTGAAAGGTTTGAAAATATTTGAAGAAATTAAAAATCAAAAAGGCATAGCTTATATTTATAACAATATAGGAATTGTGTATCTTAATCAAGATATTTTGCCTTCTGCAGAAGAATATTTTTTAAAAAGTTTGAAAATTAGAGAAAATATCAATGATAAAAGAGGTATGGCATCTTGTCTGAATAACATTGGTAATCTTTATTTAACCCAACAAAAACCTGAAAAAGCACTAACGCAATACACCAAAAGCCTTGGTATATATGAAGAAATAGGTGATAAAAGAGGTCAAGCCATTGCATTAAACAATATAGGTGATATCCAAAACCAAATGTTCAATTATAAAGAAGCCTTAGAACGTTATCAAAAAGGGTTATCCATAAATGAAGAAATCAAAAATAAATGGGGCTTGATATATTCTTTGCTTGGTTTGTCAAAAACACACGTCCATCTCAAAGAATATGACAAAGGCATCATATATGGTGAAAAAGGTCTCGAAATGGCAAAAGAAATCAAAGGACTTACAGAAATTAAAAACGCTTATAGAAATCTTTTTGTTATTCATAAAGTAAAAGGTGATTTTGAAAAAGCCTTAAAATATCATCAGAATTTCACAGAGATAAAAGATTCTATATTCAATGAACAAAAAACCAAAATTATAGCCAACCTTGAGGCAAAAGTAGAGGTAGAACGCAAACAAAAAGAAATTGAAATTGCACAAAAAAATGAAGAAGCCTTAAAACAGGATTTGAAATTGCAACAAATTGAATCAGAAAGACAACGCAATGCTCGCCTTGCTGTAGAAAAACAAGCAGATGCAGACCGATTTTTGGCTTTGGCAAGACAAGAAAAAGATAAAAATAAACAAGATAGCTTACAAATACTCGCCCAAAAAACACAATTTGAGGCAGATAATCTCAAAGCAAAAGAAAAACAACTTCAAGCAGAAAGCAAAGCCAGAAAATTAGAAATTATCAAAGAAAAAGAAGCCAGAAAATTTCAGCTTTATTTGCTTTATTTGGCAATGATTGCATTTTTTTCGGTAACTGTTTTGGCGTATTTTATATTTCTTGCACAACAAAAGGAAAAAAAAGCAAAAGAACTTATCACTGAACAAAAAGAAGAAATTAACCAACAAAAAGAAGAAATCAACCAACAAAGAGATATTTTGATGTTGCAAGCCACAGAATTGGAAACTGCTAACCTTACCAAAGACAAACTTTTTTCTATTCTTGGACACGATTTGAGAAGTCCAATAGGTTCTTTGGAAAGCACACTTAGTTTGATGAACAAAGGTATGGTAAGTTATGAGGAATTTCAGTATTTTGTACCACAATTTCACAAAAACGTGAAAAACATGCAAAATACCTTAGAAAACTTATTACAGTGGTCTATAACCCAAATGCAAGGAATAACTGCAACACCTGCTTTTATTAACCTTTATGAATTGATTGATGAAAAAATACAACTATTTACAGAAGTTGCAAAAGCCAAAAATATTGTAATTTCTACCGAAATACCACATA
Source organism: Cytophagales bacterium (assembly GCA_013297825.1). Classification (GTDB taxonomy): domain Bacteria; phylum Bacteroidota; class Bacteroidia; order Cytophagales; family Microscillaceae; genus JAAFIN01. The sequence goes on along the minus strand of JAAFIN010000033.1, from coordinate 16,035 downwards.
ATTTAATGGCGTATTCAGACCCTAATCATACACGTTTGTTAATCAGAAATTTGCTAAATAATGCCATAAAATTTACATCTAACAATGGACAAATTCATATAAAAGGAGATTTGCAAGCAACACAAGTGGTAATAAGTATAACCGATACAGGTGTAGGCATATCAGAGGAACAAATGAGTAAATTATTCAAAAAAAATCAAATATTTACAACTTATGGCACAAATGGCGAAAAAGGTACAGGATTAGGTTTGCAACTTTGCCAAGAAATTATAACCAAAAATGGTGGAAATATTTGGGTAAATAGCCAACCAAACAAAGGTAGTACTTTTAGTTTTTCATTGCCTGTGTCTTTGAAATAGTTTTTTTTGTGGAAGTAACCAAAAATGATAGCGGTAACATAAAAAATCACTTTATTATGGCTGTTCCATTTATCATTTATAATTCATCATTCATAATTTATAATTCATAATCAAAAAAATACGCTTCGTCAGATTTTTGTTTTATATAAAAAATAAATCAAAGATTTTTGTAGATTGTGCTTTCTGCATATTTTTGAAATTTAAAAATTTAAAACCAAAAATTTTATGATACAAAAAATTTTATTTATTACAAACATTGTCATAATCACATTATTGCTTACTTTTTGCGCACCTCGCACACCACAATCACGCAAAAGTCCAACAGAAAATTTAACCATTAACAAAAATAATTTAACCATCAAAATTACTTATTGTCAGCCTTCTAAAAAAAATCGTAAAATTTTTGGCGGACTTGTGCCATATAATAAAATTTGGCGAACAGGAGCAAATGAAGCTACAGAAATTACATTTTCTGAAAATGTAAAAATCAATAACCAAATTATCAAAGCAGGAACTTATACACTTTTTACCATTCCCAAAAAAGAAGGCTGGACGCTTATTTTAAATAGTATTTTGGGGCAATGGGGAGATTATAGATACAAACAAAATAAAGATATTCTACGCACAGAAATACCTGTTACATCACTTTCTGAAACTGTTGAAGTTTTTAAAATTTCATTGAAGGATAGTAAAGACAATGCAATATCTGTGTCAATGGCTTGGGAAAATACACAAGCGGATTTTGAAATTGAACAACAATCAAAATAAAGTTCAAAAGTTCAAAAGTTCAAGGTTTAAAAGTTCAAGGTTCAAAAGTTCAAAGTTTAAGGTTTAAAAGTTCAAAGTTTAAGGTTTAAAATTTAAGATATTTTATAAAATCCTGCTAATCTTAAAATCCTGTTTCAGACTTTGGCTGTTCCATTCATCATTCAACATTTACCATTCAACATTAAAAAAATACGCTTCGTCAGATTTTGATTGTTAAATAAAGATAATAAGTGAAGTTTTGCAGAAAAAAAAACGCTAAAAAACATTCATTTATTATTTTATTTATGTTAAACAAAAAGATTTTTTTGCCTTTCATTGGTTTATTGATTATTTTGATTTTTGGATTTTTTAAAAAAATAGAAGCCCAAAATCTTACACAAATCGTAAAAGGCACTATTTCAGATAAAATCACTGAACAAGGACTAATAGGTGCAACCATTGTACTCGCAGATACAACCCAAAAATTAGGGGCAGTAACAGATGAAAACGGAAAATTTATCATTCCTAATGTGCCACTTGGCAGACATACATTTTTTGTAAGTTATACAGGTTACAATGGCACCACAATCCCAGAAATATTGGTAACTTCTGGAAAAGAGGTCGTATTAACCATTAGTTTGGAAGAAAACACCGAACAAGCAGAGGAAGTAGTCATTACTGCCAACGAAAAAGGCGAAGCAACCAATGATTTTGCTCCTATAAGTGCAAGGTCATTTAATTTGGAAGAAACCAACCGTTTTTCAGGTGGAAGAAATGACATAGGGCGTTTGGTGAGTAATTTTGCTGGTGTGGGAACTTCCAATGATGCAAGAAATGATATTCTCGTAAGGGGAAATTCCCCTGCGGGTGTTTTGTGGCGTATGGAAGGCATACCAATTCCTAATCCAAACCATTATTCGGTTTTGGGTAATACAGGAGGCCCTGTGAGTGCAATTAACCCAAATATGATGCGTAATTCTGATTTTTTGACAGGTGCTTTTCCTGCGGAATATGGCAACGCAACAAGTGCAGTATTTGATATTGCTTTAAAAAATGCAAACCCAGATAAATTTGAAACTACGGTACAAATGAATATTTTTAGTGGTTTGGAGGCAATGATTGAAGCACCACTTAATAAAAAAACAGGTGCATCTTTGGCAATAGCTTATCGTTATTCATTTGCAGGAATTGGGGCATCTTTGGGGCTTAATGTAGGAACTACTGCACCGCCACAATACCAAGATTTAACCTTTAATCTTAATTTTGGTGATACAAAAGCAGGTAAATTTTCTTTGTTTGGCATTGGAGGGACAAGTAGTATTGATTTTTTAGGGGCAAAAGTAGATAGCACTGACCTTTTTGCTAATAAAAATGAAGATTCATATAGTAGAGCAGGTTTTGGGGTTATAGGTTTAAAACACACTTTAAATCTTAATAAAAGTTCTTTTCTTCGTACTGTAATTTCTTATGCTGCTACACAAGGTAGCTTTGAGGTGTATAAACTTACTGATAGCAATGGAAATATGTTGGCAAACAGAAATTTTATTTTTGATGTAAATGACAAAAGCACTACATTAAGAGGAAATACAACTTTAAACAGTAAATTGAGTGCAAAAACAAGCCTAAGAGCTGGTATTTTATTTGAATTATTTACATTGGATAGTAGGGTAAATGACCGCCAATATACACCTGATTGGTTTTTGGCAAGAAGTTTTAACGGTAGTTTTTCTATGGTGCAACCTTATGCTCAAGTGCAACACCGTTTTAATGAACAATTTACTATAAATGTAGGGTTACACGGACAATATTTTACTTTTAATCAAAAATCAATCATAGAACCACGTGCTTCTATGAGTTATCAACTAAATAAAAAACAAAATATTTCTTTTGGATATGGACTTCACAGCCAAACTCAACCTTTTCCTGTATATTTGTATCAAGAAAAAGACCAAAATGGCGTTTATAACCAAAACAACCGCAATTTGGATTTTACAAAAGCACATCATTTTGTATTGGGTTATACCAATAAATTTGCCTCTGATTGGCGTATCAAATTAGAAACATATTATCAGATGATATTTGATGCACCTGTTGAAACACAAAAAAGCGGTTTTTCTATCTTAAATGCAGGCGGTGATTTTGTATTTCCTGAAAAATTGAACCTTGTGAGCAATGGAACAGGCACTAATTTAGGTTTTGAGATGACTTTGGAGAAGTTTTTTAGCAAAGGATATTATTTTCTGCTTACTACCTCTATTTTTGATTCCAAATACAAAGGAAGTGATGGGGTAGAAAGAAATACAGCATTTAATTCTAATTATATTTTTAATGTATTGGCTGGTAAAGAATGGAAAATAGGCAAAACGAAAAAAAATGCACTTACATACGACATACGCCTTACTACATCAGGCGGAAAACGTGTTACACCTATTGACCTCAATGCTTCAATTTTGGACGGTAGAGAACGTTATGACGAAACAAGACCTAATAGTTTGCAAAATCCTGCGTATTTTCGTTTTGATATGAAATTTGGTTTTAGAATTAACAGTAGCAAACGCAAAATTTCGCATACGTTTTATTTGGATTTACAAAATGTTACCAATAATCAAAATCTTTTTCTAAGACGTTATAACGAAGAAAAGAAAAATATTGGCGAATTGTATCAAATTGGATTCTTCCCTGATATTTTGTATCGTGTGCAGTTTTAAAAAGTTCAAAGTTTAAGGTTCAAAGTTTAAGGTTCAAAGTTTAAGGTTCAAAGTTTAAGTTTCAAAGTTTAAGGCTCAAAAAGCTCAATTTGTATTTAATCCTGAGAATCTTTAAATCCTGAAAATCCTGCTTCTGACTTTGGCTGTTTCCTGACACCTAAATCCTGATACCTGATTTCTTAAAAATTTCGTTTCTCAATAATAATTTAATATATTTGTAAAAAGGTTTAATCATCAAAATTCATTTGATTTTTAAACCTTTTTTTGAAAAAATCAATCACATTTTCTAAAAAAGGGCAATCGCAAAAATTAAACTTTAAATCTTGAACTTTGAACCTTAAACTTTGAACTTTAAACCTTTTTATGCTAAAAAAAATATTTTGTAATGAAAAAGTATTAAGATATTTGGGGATTTTATTCATTGGTTTTTTATTTCCAATTATTTCTAATGCAGATTTAAAAGAAAACCCAAGTCCATATCTTGCAAATGTATTTTTTTCCACTTTTTATGCTTTTATTTCGTGGAATGTTGCTTGCGCAATTATCACATTTTTTAGAAAACATTATGGAAATTACAACCAAACAAATTTGCGTCTAAAATTTGAAATACCATCTATCATTATCTCAATGTTTATCATAAATATTTGGGTTGCAATGTTGATAGATAATTACATATTTGCCACAATATTCAATAATACAATACTAAAATGTGACCCTTCAAGATTGGCTTGTTTGAGTTCAGAAAGCCTCAAGATTCCTATTTTAGCAAGTATTTTATGTTTGGGTATTTTGGCAATATATGAATCTGCGTACATTTATCAACAATTACAAAAAAGTATTTTAGAAGCCCAAAAATTCCAAACGGAAAGCATAAAATCACAATTTGAAGTATTAAAAAATCAAATTGACCCACATTTTTTGTTTAATAGCCTTAATACTTTAGCAAGTGTAATAGAAGAAAATCCACAAGTTGCAGTACATTTTGCAGAAAAATTGTCCCAAGTATATCGTTATATTCTCCAAAATAAAGACAAAGAACTTGTAAGACTTGATACTGAACTAAAATTTGTAGAATCTTATATTTTTCTCCTAAAAATTCGTTTTGAACAAAATCTTATTGTAAATTTTGAGGTAAAAGAAGAATTTTATAATACAAAAATTCCACCTTTGAGCCTTCAAATATTGGTAGAAAATGCCATAAAACATAATATTATTTCTGCAGGAAAACCGCTTACGATTGAAATTTTTGTAAATGATTTGGGTTTTTTAGCCATTAAAAATAATCTCCAAATCAAAAATAGTGTTCAACATTCTAATAAAATTGGCTTAGAAAATGTCATAAAACGCTACCAATATTTTACGCAGGAAGCAGTCCAAATTATCAAAAATGCACAACTTTTTGAAGTACAATTACCACTTATTAAATTATGAATTAGGAATTGGGAATTAGGAATGAAACAGCCAACAGCCTTGTCATTGTGTAGCAATCTGGCTGTTTTGTACTTTCTCCTGATACCTTTCTCCTGACACCTTTCCCCTTAAAACGGTAAATAAACTTTATCACAAAGTTCTTGATATTCTTCTATCAAAATACTTTGGGCGGTAATTCCGCCTCCACTTTTAAAAAATATTTTTTCTTGGTTTTGATTTTTTTGGTCAAAAGATTTTTCTAAAAAACGTATCATCACACAACTTTCTAACGAATTGCCATTATACACACCACCCACACCTGTATAAAAATTGCGGTTATAACCCACAAAATTTTGTTCTGCTTCCTGAATAATAGACAATGTTTTGGGTTTTGGTGCGCCACTAATAGAACCAGCAGGCAATAATTTTTGAAAAATTGTGCCTAAATTTTTATGGTAATTTTTTGGTAAAATGCCCTCAATATGCGAACTAACCTGCAATAGATTTTTATTTTGGGTAATGATTTTTTCAATGTATCTAAAATTTTTGACACGTACTTTTTTGGCAATTTGGCTTAAATCATTTCGCATCAAATCCACAATGGTATAATGTTCTGCAAGTTCTTTTTGATTTTCCAAAATAATATTCTGGGCATCAGGAACATCAGCATTGATAGTGCCTTTCATTGGGAAAGTACAAATTTGGCGTTCTGCGCTAATTTTTATAAAACTTTCAGGCGAAAAACACATAAATTCATTGTGTTTTTTTTCATTTTCTTTTTTATCAAAATTTTTGTAAAAAATCTTGTATTTTGCATTTGCTAACAAAAAAATTTCTTCAAAAGTCAAATCTGTTTCTATTTGTGTAGGTGCAGAAAGATTTAACAAATAAGAATCGCCTCTTTGAAGGTGTTTTTGAACAAGAGAAAAGGCATTTTGATAATGCTCAAAATCAGGTTTTTGTGTTTTCCAAATATAATTTTGAGCTTTTTGGGCTAATAATTCAGATGAATATTTTTGTTGTAGGGAAAAAGTATTATCAAAAAAATCGCTTTTAAAAAACAAACCTCTTTCTTGTGCTTCGTCCAAAGGATAAACCACTGCATCATTTCCCAAAAAATCTATTAAAAACAAAAAAGGCTTTTTTTCTGTGCCTAATTTGTTCATTAGTTCAAAGAAGTTCAAGGTTTAAGGTTCAAAAGTTCAAGGTTCAAAAGTTCAAGGTTTAAGGTTCAAAAGTTTAAAAGTTCAAAGTTTAAAATGTATTTTGGCTGTTTCATTCACCATTTACCATTCACCATTAAAAAAGGCTGTTTCATTCATAATTTATAATTCAATATTTATTTCTCTGCTTCTACCACAATACTTTCCAATTTATTAAATGTTTCTGTGATTTCTAAAGCGTGTTTTTCAAGGTTTTGAAAAACAGGGTCAGAGCTTTCATATACTTTTTCACGTTTAAAATTTTTAAAACCTGCTTTTTCCAAAAGATATTTTAAGGATTTTTCGTCGTGAATAAATTGATGTCCCCAATCTCTCACAAAATTATTGATGACCATTGTATCCCACAAAGGACGTTCATATTTTGTAAAATATTTATTGCTAAATTTTAAATAATCTTCCTGAACTTGTGTTTTTTCTTTTTGGTACAATTCAATCAAAAAAGCCAAATCAGGCGTAACAATACGGATTTTTCCGCCTTTTTTCATTACTCTATAACATTCTTGAATCATTTTGTCGCCACCTTCCAAACTCACGTGTTCAATCATGTGTTCTGAAAATACATAATCAAATGTGTCATTGGGCAATGGAAACGTGGTGGTAGCGTCCATTAGAATTGTGTCTATAGATTTTGGTTCTATGTCCGCATTAAGCCAGTCAGGCATTGGGTGGTCTTGGCAACCTATTTGCAATTTTTTGGTTTGATTTTTTTGCAAATAATCTTCAATAAGTTTTGGGGTTCTTTTTTTATAAAAATTTTCGTTAAGATTTTCAGGCGTGATACCTGCCATTCTGCGAAAAAACCAAACGGTATCAAAGATGAATTTATTTTTTTTGAGTGATTCCAACATTATTTTAACAGGATTTTAGGATTTAAAGATTAACAGTATTTTTGAGCAGGATTTTCTATTTTGAATATTTTATTTTTTTAACATTCTCCTAATTTTCCCCCAAAGCTTTATAGGATTAAACCAATGCGAAAGAGGGCGTTTTACGCCAACGCCATCTTTGTCCCATATCAAAAGCGTAGGATAAGGCGAATTTTCAAAAATATCATTTTCTTTATATTTGCCTGACATAAGCCATTCACCTTCCACACGAAATTGCGGTAATTTATTATCATTTCCAAATTGATAAGGAGAACGAAAACCCTCTATCTTGTGCTTAGTACGCAACAATGAAAGCACAGGCATATCTCCTTTATGGGATTTAAAATTTTCTAAATTTGGCAAATGAAAAGTAGGATTATCCACCAAAATATCTTTTTTGGTGCAATATGAAAGCCATTCTTCCACAAAAGCCAATGTTTTTTGATTTTTTTGGTAAATTTGAAAATTTGCTTCTGTGCCTTTGTGTGTATAATAAAAATCATTATCCAAATCCATACCTACAAAAGTACTTCTTTGCGAAAAACTTGAAATTTGCCCTCCACTATCCATACTTATCAAATAAAAACCATTGTTTTTTTTGCAAATATCTAATAAAATATCTATTTTTTGGATAAAATACAAAGAATTATCTGCATATACAAGAAAATCATTATCTTTTATTTTCTTTAAGGTTTCTAAAATATAATAAGGTTTCCAAAGCCAATAACCCGCTCCTTTTATCTCATTACAAATATTGATGTATTTTTTATAAAAATCTGTTTTTATAAAATCACTTCTTTTATAAGGAAAATGGCTTGTAATGCCTATTTTTTCTCCGCTTTCGTGCAGGCGAATTTGCCTTAATTCAGTATCTTGAAAATCTACGTCTTCAACGCAAGTACCAAAACTAACTAAATGTAACATTTTTTATTTTGAGAACAATGTTTTAAAATATGTTTTAAAATACCTAATTTTATCACCATTGCTCAAATCCAAAGGATTTATGGCTTTTAATTGTCTTTTTGCTTCTGGAAATTGTTGGTGTTGCACAAAAAAATCTACATTTCTCAACAAAAAATACGCAATAGCTGATTTCACTTGACTTTTTCTTAAATAATTTTTTGGTAATACCATTTTATAAGGCGAACTCATACCTTCAGGCATCAATTTTTCTAATTTTTTTTGATAATTTTTCAAATCAAAATATTTAGCTAAATACCAAAAAATCAACAAATTATCATATTGAAATCTAAGATTTAATGTTACAGATTTGGATTCACCGTGAAGCCTAAAATTCGCTAAAATTTTATCTGTATTTATAACTTTTTTTGTACCAAATTGCATTAAATACCTTATCCACATTTCCCTGTCCATACAATAATGCAAATCAGGGTTTATATTGCCAATTTCTCGTATTTTGTCCAAACGAAAAAACGTACAAGGCTGTGCATTGAGCATATAACCTGCTGTCATTCCCCAATTATCGTAGGCTTGTGTGGGTCCCCAAAAGTCATTGGTAGGCGTTCTGTCTTGGATAATGCGTTGCAAACCACTAAAAACATCAATTTCAGTATTTTGAAATGCTTTTCCGATTTCAAAAAGGCTATTAGGTTCAAGATAATCATCACTATTTATCCAATTAAATACTTCTCCTGTGCATTTTTCAAGACCTTTGTTGATGGCATCACTTTGCCCCTTATCTTTTTCACTTACCCAATACGTAATTTTGTCTGTATATTTTTTGATAATTTCTACAGTATTGTCTGTACTTCCACCATCAATAATAATATATTCCAAATTTGGGTAATTTTGTCCAATAACCGACAAAATCGTTTCTTCAATAAAATGCCCTTGATTATAAGAAGGCGTTATGATTGATATTTTAGGTAAATTCATTGTTATTTTTTTAAAATAATCTGCAAAAATAACCTAAAAAAATGACCTAAAAAAATGAATATGCAAAAGAATTAGGAATTAAGAATTAGGAATGGGGAATTAGAAATAAAAAAAAATTCTAAAAACAATTTCTATAAAAAAAGTATTATTTTTTTGTATTTTTGCAAGAAAAATAACATAAAAAATAATATGCAAGACATAGAAATCCAAAAATCGCACAAAGCAGATTTGTTTGAATCTCCTGATTTTTACAGCATTGATGACCTTCTCACAGAAGAACATAAACTTATAAGAGCAAGTTTGAGGGAATTTGTAAAACGTGAAATTTCGCCTATCATTGAAGATTGTGCCCAAAAATGCCATTTTCCACGTCATATTGTACGCAAATTTGGAGAAATAGGAGCTTTTGGTCCCACAGTTCCACAAGAATACAATCCTAATGGCGGATTGGATTATATTGCATACGGATTGATGATGCAAGAAATAGAAAGAGGTGATTCAGGTATGCGTTCTACTGCCTCAGTACAAGGTTCTTTGGTTATGTACCCAATTTATGCGTTTGGCTCGGAAGAACAACGCAAAAAATATCTTCCAAAACTTGCATCAGGCGAGTATTTGGGTTGTTTTGGGCTTACAGAACCTAATTTTGGGTCTAATCCTTCTGGTATGCTTACACATTTTGAGGACAAAGGTGATTATTATCTTTTGAATGGTTCCAAAATGTGGATTTCTAACTCTCCTTACGCTGACGTGGCGGTGGTTTGGGCAAAAAATGAACAAGGTCGTATTCACGGATTGATTGTAGAAAAAGGTATGGAGGGTTTTTCTGCTCCTGAAATTCACGGAAAATGGTCTTTGAGGGCAAGTATTACAGGCGAATTGGTTTTTCAAGATGTAAAAGTGCCAAAAGAAAATCTTTTGCCTAATATTTCAGGCTTAGGTGGTCCTATGAAATGCCTTGATAATGCTCGTTATGGCATTGCTTGGGGTGCTTTGGGTGCTGCAATGGATTGTTATGATACTGCCAAACGTTATGCGATAGAACGCATACAATTTGACAAACCGATTGGAAGTTTTCAGCTTGTGCAAAAAAAATTAGCGGAAATGCTAACCGAAATTACCAAAGCACAGCTTGTGTGTTGGCGATTGGGTACGCTTAAAAATGAGGGCAAAGCTACTACCGCCCAAATTTCCCTTGCAAAACGCAACAATGTAGAAATTGCTATCAATATCGCAAGAGAAGCACGCCAAATATTGGGCGGAATGGGCATCACAGGTGAATATCCTATTATGCGTCATAGTATGAACCTTGAAAGTGTATTGACTTATGAAGGAACACACGATATTCATTTGCTTATTTTGGGACACGATATTACAGGAATTCCTGCTTTTAAATAAAAGCCCCCTAACCCCCAAAGCTAATCTTGTAGGGTTTTGAAGAGTGGTTTGAAAAAGTTGTTAAAAAAGGTAAAAAAGGTTAATTTTGAAAAAAAAAACAATAATATGTCAGAATTTAATGAAATTGGTTCATTCAGACCTCAAATAAAAAAAACTTAAATAAAGCTTTTAATTTAGCTGTAGAAAAACCAGAGGCATCATTTTCACGTTGTATGGGCGATTCATTTCGTCAATCTATAGCAAATACATTTTCAAGGAAAGATATGAACGAAGAAAAAATGTTGAGTGGTCATTTACTGGAAACACAAACCCGAAGTGCATTATCAGAGGGAAAATATTTATTGATAGCTCAGGACACGACTCATTACAATTACACAGGACACAAAAGTATGAAAGGTTTGGGCATTATCCAACAAAAAACATTGGGTATTTTACAACATAATGTATTGGTAATGAATGAATTAGGTACTCCTTTGGGAATAATTGCCCAAAAATATTGGAGTCGTTCAAATGATATTATTACCACAAGCAAACCATATACTAAAAAAGCAACTCAACAAGCAACTCAACAAGAAAGCCCAAAAGAAAGCCAAAAATGGTTTGAGGGTTTGACTGCAGTAAATACACATTTGCAAGAGGTTGATAAAATAAAAGTGTTAATACAAGACAGAGAGGCTGATATTTATGATTTTTTCAAAGCAGAACGAGGTAAAAAAGTTGAACTTATTACACGGATTTTTCAAAACAGAAATTTTAGTTTATCAGAAGCTGAAAAAATATTTAGCTTAAAAACTATAGCTGGCATAGAAGAACATTTAATTACACACGACCAAAAAACCATCACAATTCAAAGAAATAACAAAGATGTGAAAGTTACTTTAAGTGTAAAATCTACACTTGTTACCATTTTAAATAAAGATGATAAACAACAGCCTTCTATTAATGGAATGACACTTGTGATTGCAGAAGAAATAAATCCTCTATCAGAAAAAGAAAAAATTTGTTGGTATTTGCTCACAAGTTTGCCTGTTGAAAATAGTGAAGATGCTTTCAGAGTGCTTACTTTTTATGGTTTTAGGTGGAGGATTGAAAGATTGCATTTTACCTTAAAATCAGGGGCTTATAACGTTGAAAAATTACAATTTGATGATATTCAAACCATTATCAACGCTTTAACTTTCTATTCAGTGGCCAGTTGGAAACTTTTGGTTATTAGTTATTTGGTCAAAGAAGACAAAGAACATACACCAGAAGTTGTTTTTGACAAACAAGAAATTGAAATTTTAAAACATTTAAGCCAAAAAGAAACTTTAACCCTCAAACAAGCAATTTTAATTTTAGCCAAATTGGTTGGATTTGTACCCTCAAAAAAACAGCCAATGCCAGGCATAAAAATATTATCCGAAGCATTGGACAGGTTTCATTATGTAAAAATTGGCTTTAAAGGGGCTAAAAATCAAAATAATTTGGAAAAATGATACAAAAATTGAAAAATAAAATATTATTTTTAAACTATTTATAAAATTTAAACAAAATCCCAAAACCCTACAAGATTAGCCCCCAAAGGGGGAATTTTTTAAGGTGTAAAGGCAAAATTTTATTTAAGTGCAAATAAAAAGACCCACAAGATTTTTTAGATTTTGTGGGTTTTTTTAGTATAAATTCAACTAAAAATTTAGTTAAAAATAAAAAATTATTTCACACATAAAAAACAAAATTTAATTTGATAATTTTGCAAAAAATATTTTTTATAAAAAACATCATCATTTTAGTTTTTATCCAAAAATGAAAAACATCAACCCCTTAGAAACTCCTGTAACACAAGAATTGCAAGCTCATTTTTTAGAAATGGAAAATGTCCATATCAAAGACCTTTTCGTACAAGACAAACAACGTTTTCAAAAATTTTGTCTTTGTTTTGAAGAAATGCTTTTGGATTTTTCTAAAAATCGCATTACCGAAAAAACCCTTGAACTGCTCCTAAAACTCGCAGAACAAACCGAACTAAAATCTGCTATCAATGCAATGTTTGCAGGTGAAAAAATCAATCGCACCGAAAATCGTGCGGTGTTGCACGTTGCACTTCGCAGACAATCAGAGGAGGCAATTTATGTAGATGGACAAAATGTAATGCCTGATGTGCGTAAAGTACTCCAACAAATGCGTGATTTTACCCAAAAAATTCATAATAAAACTTGGCTTGGTTACACTCAAAAACCAATTAGGCACATTGTAAATATTGGCATTGGTGGCTCTGATTTGGGGGCGGTAATGGTTACAGAAGCATTAAAATTTTATCAAAAACCTGATATTTCTTTGCATTTTGTTTCTAATGTTGATGGTACGCATTTAGCAGAAACTTTCAAAAAAATAGACCCAGAAACTACGCTTTTTATCATTGCCTCCAAAACATTTACGACACAGGAAACAATGACAAACGCAATTTCTGCCAAAAATTGGTTTCTTTCACACGCACAAAACCCTGAATTTGTCAAAAAGCATTTTATTGCACTTTCTACTGCACAAAAAGAAGTAGAAAACTTTGGGATTTTACCAGAAAATATGTTCCCTTTTTGGGATTGGGTAGGAGGTCGTTATTCGCTTTGGTCAGCAGTTGGGCTTTCTATTGCGTGTGCGGTAGGTTTTGAGCATTTTGAGGAATTATTACAAGGTGCATCTGCAATGGACGAACATTTTAGAAATGCAGATTTTAACGAAAATATCCCTGTGATTTTGGCACTTTTGGGTGTTTGGTACAATAATTTTTTTGGTGCAGAAAGCCACGCTTTATTGCCTTATGACCAATATTTACACCGATTGGGGGCGTATTTTCAACAAGGTGATATGGAAAGTAATGGCAAAAGCATAGACCGCAATGGAAATCCTGTAAATTATCAAACAGGGGGCATCATTTGGGGCGAAGCTGGCACAAATGGACAACACGCATTTTATCAGCTTATTCATCAAGGCACTAAGTTAATTCCTTGTGATTTTATTGCTCCTGCACAATCACACAATCCTATTGGCGACCATCACCCAAAATTGCTTTCTAATTTTTTTGCACAAACGCAGGCTTTGATGCAGGGAAAAACTGAACAAGAGGTAAGAGAAGAATTTAAAAAATTAGGAAAATCTCAAGAAGAAATTGATTTTTTGACACCTTTCAAAGTTTTTGAAGGAAATAGACCAACCAATTCTATTTTATTAAAAAAAATCACGCCAAGAGCTTTGGGAAGTCTTATTGCAATGTACGAACACAAGATTTTTGCACAAGGCGTTATTTGGAATATATTTAGTTTTGACCAATGGGGCGTAGAATTGGGCAAACAATTAGCAAATAAAATTTTGCCTAATCTCCTCAATAATGAGCCTGTGGATAATTATGATAGTTCTACAAATGGACTTATCAATGCGTATAAAGCGATGAAATAATTGAGAATGGAACAGCCAAAGTCTGAAGCAGGATTTTCAAGATTTAAGGATTTACAGGATTTTTATAGCACTTAAATCTTAAACTTTTGAACCTTAAATCTTGAACTTTTGAACTCTTAAACTTTGAACTTTTGAACCTTAAATTTTATTTCCCCCATCTTGCTTGTACTTCTTTCCAATTCACTAATTGCCAAAAGGCTTGTATATAATCAGCCCTTTTGTTTTGGTATTTGAGGTAATAAGCGTGTTCCCAAACATCTAAGGCAAGTAAAGGCGTGCCTTTTTCCTTGTTGATTTTGGACATAAGTGGATTATCTTGGTTAGGGGTGGAAGTAATGCTTAATTTGCCTTTGTTATCCACAATAAGCCACGCCCAGCCAGAGCCAAAACGGTTTTTGCCTGCTTCTGCAAATTTTTCTTTAAATTTTTCAAAACTCCCAAAAGAAGTTTCTAATAATTTCAAAAAATCCCCTGTGGGTTGTTGTCCTGTATTTGGGCTAAGAATTTGCCAAAAAAAACTGTGATTGTAATGTCCTCCTGCATTGTTGCGAATAACAGGAAATTTATCAGTTACTTTTGCTAATATTTCGGAAAGTTCCATTTTTGCAAAAGGTGTATTTTTGACACCTTCATTTAGATTTTTCACATAACTTGCGTGGTGTTTGCTGTGGTGAATTTCCATTGTCATTTTATCAAAATATGGCTCTAATTCATCATATTTGTAAGGCAAAGCTGGCAAATTAAATTCTTGTGTGCGTTCAGTTTCTGCTAAAATATCAAAGTCTTTTGAATTTTTTTCGTTGTTTTTTGAATTAGCAAACAAAGAAAATGGTTGTAAAAATGCTAATGCAAGTGTAGAAAAAGCAGTTTTAAGAAAATTACGTTTGTTCATTTTGGGATTTTTTTGGTTAAGGAAATTTTATGTTTTGAAATAATTTAAAGTAAAAAAATAACCAAAAGGTTTTTTTAAAAAAAACGGTTATCTGACAATTTTTGTAGATTTGTTGTTCCCCACGTTCCACGTGGGGTTACCATAGTTAAACCCTTTCAGGGTTTTTCTGTGTAAAAAAAATATTTAAACAACCAAAGGGGTTGAACAATAGTAATCCTATGTGAAACGTGGGGAATAAAAAGGTGAAGTTATTTTAATCTTGCTCCTATATATGTTAAAAAATCAGATTTTTAATATGAATCAAAAATTACAATTCTTGGATTTTCTTTTGGATTTATCAATAATTTTGCTGTGAGAAATTTCTCTAAAAAATGGTCTGCAGATTCGAGAAAATGCTCTCCCCTGTGATTGTTTTCCTCATTTTTTATATCTATCAGTTGTTTTGCCCCACTCACTTCACTTTCAATCATTTCGTGGATTCTTTGATTATTTTTATTTTCTTCCATAATTTGGTTTAAAACTGATATTTCTGTTTCATTAAATATTGGAGAAATAAAATTTTCCTTATATCTTTCCAACATAGTTTTTGTTAGAAGTATCATATAATCATTAAATTTCAAAAAATCATAAACATCTATATTCCTGCCACAATCTTCGTCAAATCTAATTTCTTCTATTGGACAATAATCTCTATAATCGTTGTATTGATACATATAAGTATGAGCAAAACCAGAAACACGTAGTTCAAATAATGATATTATACCATAGTGTTGAAGTATTTTATCATCAGCATAGTATGATTTATATGATTTATCTTGAAAAATTTTATCATAAAATTTTTCACACATCAATCCATCATAAAGAACATAACATTTAACCTCAAATAACTCATAATCAGTTATAAGATTAATATCATTTTTGATGATATTTAAAACTTTATCATGACTAAAAAGATTTGAATTAGGCTCAAAATCTTTAAATAGAGTTCTTTAAATGAGAGATTTTTACCAAATATTTAATTTTTAAATATTTTAAGTGTTTTATCAAAATTTTTCATTACTTTTTGTTTATATTTTTAACGTATAATTTAAAATTCCATAAGGC
>JAAFIN010000329.1 GCA_013297825.1 Cytophagales bacterium | reverse complement strand
ATTTATTATGGTTAGTTATTGCTTTTTTTAGCATTACAGAAGTCAAGGCACAATTTACTTCAACAGATGCTTGCACAGGCACAATAACAGACCTTTCAGTATTAACTACTGCTAATTCCATCAATCAAATTTTTAATGTTCCTTCAACAAATTTAGGTTCGCAAGCAGGTGTTGCTGTGCCTGGAACGTCTTGTACAGGTAGCGGACTGAATATATCAGACACTGAAAGAGATGCTTTTGTGCGAGTGCGAGCAGAAATAACAGGACCTTTGGTTATTAGTTATGCAACCACTACCAATACCGCCAATGTTGCACTTGCAGTTTATACAGGTGTTTGTGGTTCCAGTATGTTATTACAACAATGTTCTGACAGATTCACAGGTGCTACTGGGCTTGGTATGACTGAAACTGTTACCATCAATGCAGTTTTAAATATTGAATATGTTATCAGGGTAATAGACAGAACAAGTGCAGGAGGTGTGAGTATGAATGGTTTTTTGTCAGTGTATAATGGTCCTCGTGATAATGGGGATTTATGCACTGATGCTGTAGATATTGCTATAGGAAGTTGTGATATACCATTTAATGTAAATGGTACATTTTACAACAATGAGAAATCACTTGGACACACAGGTTGCACACAAGGACAAGATGGTTGGTTAAAATTTAGTTTGGGAAATAATAGAAAAGTGCGTGTTACTTACGCAAGTTCCAATAAAACTGCTACTGTTGCAGTATATGGTGCTGGAACCACTTGTGGTACACTTACAAACACACCAATAGCTTGTAATTCATCAACAGGAGCAGGTCAAAAAGCTTTTGTGGATATTCAAGCAGGTGGAACAGTTCAAACCTATTTTGTTAGAATAGAAAATGCACAAGACAACAACACAATGAATGGTAGTTTTTGTTTGACAGAACTTTTGGCAAGAGATGATTGCAATGCTGCAAGATTAGCCTTTGTGAATGACAATGTAAGTATTAAAAAAGGGGATTGTAATTTGGTTTTTGATGTAAATTATGGTGGAACAGCCACAAATAATAATCTTACAAGTTGTAGCACTCCAATCGTTGGTAATGGTAGCACAACCAATCCTGATGCTTGGGTGGTGTACAATGCTTTGGAAGATGCTTTAATAAGGGTGGAATATACAACCACAAATGCTACTTTACCAAATATTTATGTGTATGATGCAGGTGCAACTATTTCAGGTAGTTTCTGTTCTCCTGGTACGCCATTCCCAGCAATGCCAAATTGTGTAGTGGGAGTTGGTCCAGGAGCAACTGGTCAAGCAACACAATTTAATGCACAAATGGGGCGTAAATATTTCATAAGGATTCAATCTCAAAATGATGTAAGTATGATAGGGTCAATATGTTTGTACCAAAGTATCAAAAAAGCAGAAGATTTTTTTTATTCTGCTTCTGATTATGCTATAGATGGTACTGATTGCGGTGTTCAATTTAACTTATTATCTATTTATGAAGACCAAGGTGGTATAAATTCAGGTACAATATCTTGTCCCTCACCAACTGGATATTTTAATGATGGTTGGGCAAGGTTTAATACTGGTGCAACGCCACCTTCAAGTATCACAATAGAATGTAATAATGACAACAGAGACCCAAGCCTTGCCAATGATGTGGTATTGTCTGTTTATAGAATTACGACCACCCTTATCACAACAGGCGGAGCAACTTGTGGGGCAGCCACACCCATCACATTAAATAGTAGCGGAGATTTATCAATAGCTACAACAAGCACAGGACCTGATTTAGGTGGACTTGGTGATTGTTCTGGTCTGCCAACAGCCCAAGCCAATTATGGAAGCAGTCAATGGTTTAGTTACACACATATGGATCCAACTCCAGGAAACATAGCCATCACTTTTGAATCTTATGGTGTAGATGCTTTGATAGAAATATACGCGGATTGTTCTGGTACTGCTTCTATTGTGGATTGTGTTGATGGGCCTTTGGGTGAGGGAATATCTAATTATAATATTCCAGGTGTAAATAATGGTGATGTGTTTCTCATTCGTGTATTGAATAAAAAAAATACAGGTGCTTCACTTACAGGAAAATTAAGCCTTTACGAATATAATACTGGTACTGGTAGTTTACCTTTGAATTTTGTAAGTTGTGTTGATGCAGTTTGGGAAGGTACAGAAAGTTTGACCATCAATAACCCTGTTGCCAACAGTACCTATTTTATCAGGGTTGCCAACAAAATAAATACAAGTACCCCAACAACTTTGTGCGTTCGCAACAATCAAATACAACCTTTTGACCTCTGCGTAAACAGCAAACAAGTATTAGTAGGTGATTGTGAGTTGGATTTTAATGTGCCAACAACCTTCATTTTACAACAACCTCTTCCAAAACCAAGTTGTTTGACTTCTGCAACTTTATTTAGAGATGGTTGGATGAATTTCACAGCAACATCAAATCAAACCACCATTGAATATTTGAATACCACAAAAGATGCTGCTATTGTGTTGTATAGAGGAAGTTGCACAGGACTTATTGAAGTGGGTTGTACCAACACTGCTTTGGGTTTAGGCACAGAAAAACTCAAAATCAACACTGTGGCAGGGCTTCAATATTTTATTCGTGTGATTGATGTCCAAAGCAATTCTGGAGGTATGTTGGGAGATATTTGTATTTACAACACCACAGAAAGAGATATTTGTGATGACAATGACCTTGTTACAAAATCAGCAGGTGAGTGTAATATCCCTTATGATGTCCCTTCGAGTTTTGATAACAGTGATGTTTTGCTTCGTAATTTTATTGTGGGTGATAGTGGAAATAACTTATTTCCTGTTACTGAAACAGGGGGTTCTTTGACACAATTTGTGTCAAGTTCTTGTGAAAGTGGTGGTGAAGGTTCTGTAAGCACTTTCAACAACAACAACAACAACCCAGATGTTACTGACCCAGTTTTGAGTACACCTCGCTTAAACATACACGATGGTTGGATGAGAATTATCGGAAATGGAAATGATATGACTTTTTCCTACCAAAACAATGAAGTAACCAGTAATCCAGCTTTTGCCATTTACACTGCCCTCAAAGCGGTTGGTCCTGTAACTTGTGGTTCTGGTTTTGATGGGGCTGGACTTTCTGATAATGCAACTGCAAGATTTGGAACAAACCAATATGCTTGTGCCAACAGATTTGGTCTTGGTCTTCAAACAGAATCTGTAACTTTCAAAACAAATGCAGGACAAGTTTATCTTGTTCGCATTATGAACCTTGAAAATTCAGATATGACAGGAAGGATATGTATTTCAGAAGGTAGACAAGATTATGAAGACCCTTGCACTGTGCTTACCACACCAGCAGGAGGTCCAAGAGCCATCACGATTGGAGATTGCAGTATTCCAATGAATGTGGTTTCTGGTATCAATTATTGTTCTGACCCAGGGGCTGTTGGCACACAAAGTGCTGCCAATTATGGTTCAACAGGCTCAGGTGTTGCTTGCAGAGATTGCACAGTGGGTGATGTTTGGGCAAGTGTCAGAAGACCTTTTGTTTGTGACCCAGTTTCTGCAGCTATGGTGGGTGCTCCAAATGCAGTAAATTGTGCTGCAGCAGCAGTTGTGGTGTATGGTGCTGGAAATGGTGGAAATTATTTCTTCAATACAACCACCAACAAATGTGATTGTACTGTTGGAACAGGGGCAATTCCTGTTACCATCAGACCAACTTATGCCAACAATTTCACTGTTCAGTATGACAACAGAGATGGACAACTTGGAACAAATGTGGGTGATG
>JAAFIN010000328.1 GCA_013297825.1 Cytophagales bacterium | reverse complement strand
ACAAAACCTTGACTTTGAAAACTGCTAAAACTTTTTTCTAAGGTGAATAAAGTTTGTTGCAAAATTTCTAAATCATCATTATAAATAGGTCTGCCACCATTCCCCGCAATAAGTTCTACCATAAATATTTTCTTTAAATGATTTCTATTTTATAAGTTTTTCCAGCGAGCTTGTAAGCCTCTACAAATGATTTTATTTTGGGAATTTGCAAAGAAATATCTGCAGGAATTTCTACAATAAAATCAAAAGTATTCGTTTCATTTTCTGTTTTTCCCCTCAAAAATAAAGTATTATAAGGCTCATTTTTGAAAGGTACAAAATCAGGACTTTGTCCTTCTGTTTTTTTCCAAATATAATTTTCTGCGATAATTGGGTGCGTTATTTTAATTCTTCTCAAAAGAAAATCCATTCTATCATTCAGAAAATTTTGTAATACAATCGTTTGTCCTGTGATTTTTAGTTTGTACCTTGTGGATTCAATATAAGTCAAATTTTTATAGACAAAACTTTGCATAGGCAAAATTAAAGCCTCTACAAGTGCTAAAAATTTTGGATTTCTCAAAATGTAAGGAAAATAATCTGCTATAATTTTCCTTATGGCAACACTATAATTCATAAAAAAAATTATTTGATTTTTTAAACCTTGAACCTTAAACCTTAAACTTTTGCTATTGGCTAATCATTTGAAAAACACTTGCATTGTCATCAAAAGTCATATAACCTGCCAGCGTTTCGTAACTTCTGCCAACGCTTACAGGCAAATTACCTTGTAAGGCTTCCAATGCCACAAATTCCACATCATAAACACCTTCCACATTGCGAATTGAATCTATTAAAGCATTTTTGAGCAAAATTCCATCAAAAGACAAATTTAAAAGATGCGTTTTTATGGCGTTTTTTACATTTTCTTTTATCAAATTTTCTGTAAAAATTCCTTCAAAAAACACCTTTATATTCATTCTTAATTTATCAGCTTCCAAACTGACAATATTCACACGCGTACCAGCGAATTTTATTTCGTCAATATAATTGCGAAATTGTGTAAGCTCGGTAGGGGATAAGGGCAAAAGCTCGTTGTCATATTTTGCGACTTTGAGCGTCAGGATTCCTGCATTACTTTCTTTGAAAGAGGATTTTTTAATGATTTTTTTGGTGTCATCAATTATTTCATAAAACCCAAAATTATTCAGATTGTCCCCAAGCTGAAAATCCAAAGCACTTTGGCTATACCACGAAGGCGTGCCAAGTCGTCTTTGGGCTATTTTGTCATCAACTTCTTTTTTAAAAATATCCCAAAGTTGCTCCAAAGCATTATGCACCACTGCTATCAAATATGCCAAATTACGATACAAAGCTGTATCGCTTGGCGAATTAAGCATTGATAAATAACTGTTTTGAGCAATACTTTGCAAAATTTTGGCTTCTATTTCTTGAATTGTGCGTGCCATTCTTCAAAAGGTTTAAAAAGTTTAAAGTTTAAGGTTTAAAAAGTTTAAAATTAAACCTTGAACCTGATTACAAAATATCAAAAGTGCCTTTTTTTTCGTGGAAAAATACGATTTGCATAAAAAGCTCTGGCAAAGATATTTTGTTTTGCGTGAGGTAATTTATCCAAAAATCAAAAGCGGTTTGCTCTCCTTTTTCATTTGGTACGCCATTTTCATCTACTTTTCCATTTCCTGCGGTTAGCGTGCCATTTACCCTAAGGCGAGTATTTTCGTTACCTTCTTTGTCAAAATGCGAAAGGGTATAATCAATAGTGATTATTTGACCTTGTTCCTGCGTAGGCGTTAGGATTTCGGTTTTAGTAAATAAAACTTCCCTTGTATAGCCTTTTCCATTTTCTTGTAAGGTTATTGAATTATGTTTCATAAAATTTTAGAAATTGAATTGTGAAAAATAGTCTGTTATTGTAGCATTGCCAGCGAGTTGTACTTTTGATAAATTACAGTCGCAACCTATCATTTTGATATTACCACCGCCACAAAAAGTAGTTTGGTTTAGGAAAAAAGAACAATGTTTTGCTTCAAAATTTATTGTTCTAAATTGTTCAAAAAATAAATAATTACCTTTTATTTGGCAATTTTTGAGGCTTTTGAGTGTTGCGTAAGATTGCGAAGGTAAAAAAACAATACCCTGCCCAACATCAATTTCACAATCAAAAATATCCCCTGTGCCAGCATCAGGTAAATAAATTGTACCTTTTATTTTACAATTTTTGATTAAACCACTATTAAAAATTGTAATAGCATTTAAGGTTAATCCTTCCAAAACAACATTTCCATTGCCATTAAGACCTCCAATAGTTCCTGCGTTTATGGTGCTATCATTATCACCCCAAAAGAAAGTAGAAAAAGTACCTGATAAAGTTCCATTTCCTGCATTTACAACGCTATTATAAAGCAAAACTTTGCCACCTGTTACATTATTATTTGCATTTGGCACGCCATTTATGACACTATTTTTAAAAATTATTGTTACATTATTTGCACTTACAAGGTTGGTAATATTGCCATTTATGAAAGAATTATCAACTATCAAATTACAATTTGCAGGAATATTGCTTACATTTTCAGTATAAGTTCCTGCCAAAACAATAATAGTATCACCGCTTACTGCTTGATTAACTGCACTTTGAATGGTAAGAAAAGTTTTGTCTAATCTACCTTTTTGTGCGGTGCTGTCATTTCCTGCTTTTGATACCCAAATTATTTTATTTCCTGTGGAAACTTCGCCTGTGGGAATAGTTGGTTTTTGAGTAATATTATCCCAATGTACCTCGCTTTGTCCTGCGGTTTTTAATTCTAATTTTGTAAAATATCCTGAAAGGTCAATGGTTTGTCCTGCGGTGGCTTTACTTACTTCGGTCCAGTTTGCACCTTCTACAGGCACAATGTTGGTATTATCAGCAATTTTACTTTTCCAAAATTTATCCTGATATTCCACAATAAAACCTACAGAATAAGGTAAATTGCTATTCCAAGGCGATGTCGTGAAATTATTATTTATGCTATCATCTGTTTTTACATAGGTAGAATAAATAATCGCAGATAATGCTTCTCGCAAAGCGTTTGCGTCTATCAATTCTTGTCCATTGGAGGGCAAAAGTGTATTAAAATTATTGAGCAATTCTATCCTTGAATATTCTTGTGCCATATTTTTTAATTAAAATCTTGTGAAAAATCTTGGTTAAAATCACCCAAAGCTGGTTTTGTGTCAGTATTGATTACTATTTTTCTATCCTCAAAATACTTTTGGACAATTTTATTTGTTGGCTCTCCTATCTTTAATTCTTGTCCTGCGGTAAGATTTTGCGTAATTGATATTCCGTTGTCCTGAGCCACACGCACAATAGCAGACACATCACCATAATATTGGAGGGCAATGT
Organism: Cytophagales bacterium; assembly: GCA_013297825.1. Taxonomy (GTDB): domain Bacteria; phylum Bacteroidota; class Bacteroidia; order Cytophagales; family Microscillaceae; genus JAAFIN01. The sequence continues at coordinate 409 of JAAFIN010000328.1, read as the reverse complement.
CAAATATATTTTGTCCGTCTTGGACTTTGATAGTTTTCATAATATATTAGTTCCCCCTTTGGGGGTTTAGTATTCTCCTTCAAAATCAATTCCTTGTTGCGTAATAATTAATTTTCTTATTTTTAATCCGTCCAATTCTAATGCTTTTTTCATATTTGCGGTCATACTTGAATTGTTTATATTATTTGTATTGATGTTTTGGGCAAAGTTTGCACCTGCAAAAGGTGCTTTTCGCCAACTACCTTGTGCGGTAGCCAATATCAAAATAACGTGTTGTTTGGTGCTTTCACCTATGACCAAATCGCCATTTTCTATTTTTAAATCAAAATTTTCGTCCAATAAAAAATCAAAAACTTTCATAGGAATTAGGATTATTGTTTAATTTTTTCATTTTCCAAATCATTTTTTT
>JAAFIN010000327.1 GCA_013297825.1 Cytophagales bacterium | reverse complement strand
ATAAAACAATCGCACAAATCAATTTTAGTGTAGGTGCAAAAGCAGGCTTAAATGCCTCTTGGATTGGCAATAATTCCACACCTCAAAATACAAATTCTAACGGTTTTTTGATAGGTTACACAGGTGGCGTATGGGGAAGAATAAACCTTTCAGACAAAGAAGAAAGTGGTTTTTTCATACAACCTGAGCTTGTGATTTCTCAAATGGGAAGTAAAGCAGTAACAACTACTGACACAGGAATTTCAACAATAAGAAACACAAATTCACGTTTGTTTAACCTCGCAGAATTACCTGTAATGGCAGGTTATCGCATTAGTTTAGGTGAAGATATAAATTTATGTTTTTATGGAGGTCCTTCATTTGCACGTATTTTAAATGCAAAAGATAAAACACGTTCAGAGGTTACGCTTAATGGTGGTAGCTCTGCTGCTAGTGAAAAAACGCAAGACATTACTGAAGATGTAAAATCTTATTGGACAAGCCTACAACTTGGCGTAGGTGCTAATTTTAATCGTTTTAATGTGGATTTGCGTTTTCAAAGAGTAATGACTGCAATGTATATGAATAGTGCAAGCGACGAAAGCAAAGCAATGGCTTTTCAACTTACATTGGGTTATAAAATTTTTTAAATTATGAATGAAACAGCTAAACAGCCTTTTTTTATTTCATAATAATTTGATTTCATTAAAATAAAAAAAATCCAAATCTTCTTAAGATTTGGATTTTTTTATTGAAACATTGAATTTTGGCTGTTTCATTTACCATTCAACATTTATCATTCAACATTAAACAAGCGGTTCCGCATCATCTTTTTTGAGAGCAGTAACAAGTTTTTTGGGAGCTTTTACAACTTTTACTTTTTCCTCTATGATGGTTACGACTTCATCAACACCAGCGAATATACGTCCACAATGCTCACAAACGATAATTTTTTTCTTTTCAAAAATTTCAGTTTGGCGTTGAGGAGGCACAATATTAAAACAACCACCACACGCTTCGCGTGTAACCATTACCACAGCAAGACCATTAGACGCATTTTTACGTATTTTTTCGTAAGAACGAAGTAATCTTTCTTCTACGTTTTTGATTTGTTTTTCACGGTCTTTGTTAAGTTTGGCTTCGTCGCCTTCACTTTCTTGAATAATAGTATTAAGCTCTTGTTTTTTGATGTCAAGGTCTTTTGTTTTGTCAGCAATTCTTTCGGTGGTAGCTCTTACTTCTTCGGTTTTTTTGTTGATTTTGTCTTGTGATTCTCTAATGCGTTTGTCGCAGAGTTCAATTTCCAATTCTTCAGATTCAATTTCTTTTGAAAGGGATTCAAATTCACGGTTATTTTTTACGTTATTTTGTTGTTCTTTATATTTTTGGATAAGCCTATCAGCTTCTTTTTTGCGTGTTTTGTTTTCCTCTGCATAATTTTCAAGGTTTTGTAATTCACTTTTAAAATTTTGGAGGCGAGTATTATAACCTTCTATTTCATCTTCCAAATCTTGCACACCTTCAGGGAGGTCGCCTCTTATTTTGAGGATTTCGTCCATTTTGCTATCAATAGTTTGGAGTTTTAATAGGGCGTTTAGCTTTTGTTCAATGGTGTAATCTGCAACACGGTTTGACATAGATTTAAAAACAAGATTTAAAAAACAAGAATTAAAATGAATTATTTTTTTGCTTCAATAGTTTTTGGCAATTAAACCGCAAAAATACTAATTTTTTTTGAAATAATAAAAAATGATTTTTGTTGTTGAAAATGAATTTTATAAAAACACAAATTTAAAAAAATACATTAGGTTTTTTATCCTAAAAAATTAGAAAAATACAATTTTTTATTGGTTTTATTACACAAAAAAACGATTACCTTTTATGTAATATTTGTATATAATTTGGTATCAAAACAAAATATTATTTTAAAACAAATATTCTTAAAAATAGATTTTTTAAACTTTATTTAAAAGCTAAACTATTGATAAGCAATATATTACGCAAAAAAGCATAAATTTTGATGTAACACATCAAAGGAAACTATTACCAAAATAAAATTTGGCTTCTTTTGTGTAATAAACAAACATAAAAAATAAATCTAAAAATATGCGAAAAATTATTTTATTGTTGAATTTTATTTGTATTATAATTTTTTCTAAAAATCTAAAAGCCCAAACAATAAATGTTCAAGACCCTGCTAACTCGCCTTTTTGTACAGGTGCATCTGTATTGGTAACATTTACAACATCAGCACCATTTGACCCTTCTAATTTTTTTACCTTAGAAATTTCAGACGCTTTAGGAAGTTTTGCCTCACCTACACAAGTAGGAACGCACATTAGTGCAACAGGTGCAAATGTATTTATTACGTTACCAGGAGGATTAACAGCAGGAGCAGGTTATAGGCTAAGAGTGCGTTCTTCTACGCCTGCAGTTACAAGCAACATTACAAATGTATTTTCTGTGCAAACACCAACAGGCAATCCAACTATTGCAGGAAATAGTGTTTGGAATGTGTATGTGTATGGAAATGATAATTTTACCAATTACAGAGGTTTTTTTGTAGAAAATAATTTAAGTTTTAATACAACAGACAGATGGGGATTATACGCTTCTCCTTCTACAACCGTAGGTTATGTGGGTTGTCCTGCACCGTCTTCTAATTATTCTGTTGCTTACAAAAGACAAAATTTTACTTGTGGATTTTATCAAATCAATGCAAGAAATGTAGATGATGATTTTATTTTATTTATCAATGGGGTGCAAATATTTTCAAGAGGTTGCTGTGGTGATACACCTAATATATGGTCAGGATATTTAGACAATACAAGTGATATAGAAGTGCGATTGAGAGGATATGGAAGTCCTAATCAAATGTCAGTAGATATTACAAATACCCCCCCAACCATTTCACCAAATACTACCATTTGTCCATCTGCAAGCACCACTTTAAATGTAGGAACAGGTGCTTTTGGTGATACAGGTTTGCAATACACGTGGTCGCCAAGTGCAGGATTGAACACGATAAGTGGTACAACTGTTATTGCAAGCCCAACCGCAACAACCACTTATACCGTAAATATTACAAAACCAGGTTCGCCTTGCACACCTATTACAAGAAATGTTACGGTTACCGTTTCCACAGCTCCGCCTGTGATTACGGTTACACCTAATAGTGCGTCTATATGTCCAGGTGCATCAGTAACATTGACCGCAACAGGTGCAAATACTTACACGTGGTCGCCAGCAACAGGATTAAATACGACAACAGGCAACACCGTTATTGCAACACCTGCTACAACCACCACTTACACTGTAACAGGAAACACTATTTGCAATTCTGCAACACAAACTGTTACCATCACAGTAGGCGGAACAGTAGGAAATCCTGCAATATTTGGAAATAATGTTTGGAATGTATATTGTTACAATGGTGATAATTTTAATAATTATTTTGGATTTTACACAGAAAATAATTTAAGTTTTTATTCGTGGAATAGATGGGACGCAGGTTTATCACCTTCTTTAGCCTCTGGATACGCAGGTTGTCCTGTACCTAATGATTTTCACTCTTTGCGACACAAACGCACAGGTTTTGATTGTAAATACTATCAAATTGATATTACAAGCCACGACGATAATGCAGTTTTGTATGTAAATGGTGTAGAAGTTTGGCGACATGATGGCTGTTGTGATACACACGACAATGTTTGGCGTGGATTTCTTTCTGCTACTTCTACGGTGGAATTTACCACAAGAGAATGGGGAGGAGGTTCTCACGGTGGATTACGTTTTGTGGATTTGGCAAGTGGTGGAAATGTATCTTCT
>JAAFIN010000326.1 GCA_013297825.1 Cytophagales bacterium | reverse complement strand
TTTATATAAAGCGATATTGGAGGCTTATCCACACGCTTATCCTGTGTAAATACAGCCAATTCACCCCACCCCAGCCCTCCCCAGAGGGGAGGGAGGAATACAAATCATTGCGGAAAGTCCTCCCCTTTGGGGGCAGGGGGCTTGATTTAGGTGGGGTTTCATTTATAATAATTTTATTATTTTTTATTTTTTTTAATAATAAAATTTTTGGACAAAATAATATCCAAAATGTTGGGGGGATTTTGCCTCTTTATGATGAAAAAATAGGAAAACTTTGGTCGCCTCCCTTGATGTATATGCGTGGTGTTACATCTGCGTATGGTTGGCGTGAGGGGTATTTTCATCAAGGCGTGGATTTGGCTATTTTGCCTGGTGAGCCTGTGTTGGCGGTATTTGATGGCATTATAAAAGCCTCTGCTTTTGAAAAAGGTTATGGAAATTATATCATTATTTCACACGACAATGGTCTTGAAACGCTTTATGGACACTTGGAAGCTCGCATAAAAGCTGGCGTAAAAGTGAAAGCTGGGCAAATGATTGCTTTGGGTGGTAATACAGGTTATAGCACAGGGGCACATTTGCATTTTGAGGTACATTTTCGCAATTATCACCTAAATCCTAATTGGTTTTTTGAGGTGTATAAAAAGGGAAATATCAGGGGAAAAAGTATTATTCTAAGAGGTGAGCAGTTTAGACCTATTACAAAGAAGTTTGATAATTAGATTATAACTGCGAAAACCTTAATTCATACGATTTGATAGGTTTTAGCTTAATTATTTCATAGCCTTGTGTTGTTTTTATATTTTTTGCCCATTCCTCTATTGTTTGAAAGTTAGAACTCCAAGAGTTATAATTTATTTTTTTCAAATTTATTGGGTCAAAAAATAAAGTTAAAGAAAGCTGAAACATCTGATCATTGCTTTTTATAAATTGTCGTGTAATATTAAAAATGAGTAACTATTTAGCCCGTCCAAAAGAACTTATTTTGTAACTATGTTGATGTATTTAAAATGGAATTGGGGGAGTTTAAAATACTACAAAAATAGTTTACTTTTCCTTTTTATATTGTTAGTATTTGAAAAACACAAGCACAAAGTCTAAAAAAATCACTAAAAGTATAGTGCTTTTTTTATTGACAACCACACAAAAATTTAGCAAAAGCAAGTCAAAATAAAACTTGCTTTTGCATTTTTTTCGTATCTTTGCACTAACAAAAAGTAATTCATAAATTATATGCTTGGTAACTTAGATAATGAAGTAATTTTCAAAAAAGCCTTTACAAACATCACTGTTTTTAAGGCTTTTGTGCGTGACATTTTGGGCATTGAGGTAGAAATTGACAAAATAGAAACCGAAAAGAAGTTTGAGCCTAAAATTGGTTATGTTGATTTTGAACTTGATATTTTTGCAGAAACAACTGATAAACGGATTCGCATTGAAATTCAAAGAATAGAATATGACCACCATTTTGATAGGTTTTTGCACTACTTTTTGATGTTGATAGCAGAACAACAAAAAAATAGTAAAGAATATAACATAGACCAAACAGTTTATGTGATTGTCGTTTTGACTGCCCCTTATAAAATCAGTGAAAAAAATGGTAAGCCCATTCTTGATGAAGTTTTACTCTTGAAACTAAACCCTCAAACATTACAGGGAGAAGTAAGAGATTTGTATGGACATCAATTTGTTTGCTTAAATCCCAACCACCCAAACGAAGAAACGCCAAAACAAATAAGAGATTGGTTGGATTTGATTTATCAATCTATTCACAGTCCTGAAAGACCTGTATTAAACACAAATAATGAAGGCATTAAAAAGGCAATAGAATTGATAAGTTTTGAAAACCTTACAAATGAAGAACGAACAAAAGCAAAAAATAAAGAGGCTGCAAAAATTGTTTTAACAAAAGAAAGAATGTCAGAAAAAACAGATATTGCCAAAAAAGCCATTGAAAAGGGTTTTGACAACGAAACTATTGCAGAATTAACAGATTTAATAGTTGAACAAATAGAACAACTTCGCAAGGACAAACAATAAAAACTGTGCCTAACTTAGGCTTGACAGAAAGCGGGGCAATGTGCTAAATTTAGGCTTTTGTGCTAAGATTTCCTCGCCTTCGCCAAGCCTTTTCCGTTGCCTGCCAGCTAAACAACAATCACCTCAACAACAACCCTTCAAATATGAATCACCTGTTTTTATTTTGTGTGCATTGGAGGCAGATGAAATATGGTCATATGTTGAAAATAAAGAAAATAAAAAATGGATTTGGTATGTGATGAATAGGCAAAACAGACAAATTATCGGGCTTCATGTGGGAGGTAGGACAAAAGAAGATGCTAAATTGCTTTTGGAGAGCGTACCAAATGTTTTCAAACAACATAGTATGTTTTACACGGATCTTTGGGAAAGTTATAATATTTTAGACCCAAAACAACACATTGCCTCAGGAAAAGAACAAGGAAATACAAATCACATTGAGCGATTTAACAATACTGTTAGACAAAGATGCAGTCGTTTGGTTAGAAAAACACTTTCTTTTTCAAAAAGTGAGGAAAATCATCTTGGAGCTATCAAATATTTTGTGTATCATTATAATCAAAATTTAGCCCATAAAATTGTTGCTTAATAACAACATATAAATGGTTGTATAGCCAATCTTATGTCTTTTGCTTTACTTTTACACAATAATTGATTTAATTTTTAATTTTCTCGCTTTATTATTATACTTTTGTTAATATTAATAATGTGAAATAATGATTAAAAAATAATTTTATAGATTTAAAAAAATAATTTAAAGTAATCTAAAATCATTAGCATTACTTGTGATACACTACCAAAGATATTTTTATTTTCTGTAAATTTAAAACCTTTTCTTTAATTCCAAAAAAAAAACAAAAAAAAATCCACCCCCAGCAGGAATGGAATTTTTATTTGTTAATTCAAAAAAAACAAAGTCGTATATATTGTTTAAAATATAAGCAAAATAAAATTTTTAGGCTTCTGCCAAATCTCCACTTTCCAACATCTCAATAATGCCAAATAATTGGCGGTCAATTTTAGCCACATCTTCTGCTTTGTTGGTATTTCCTTGTTTTGCAAGCGTTCTGCGATACTGCAAAAGTGCAGTAGAAATCACTTTGAGGTCTTGCAAACTAATATTCAAACGTGCAGGTGATGCAGTTTCATAATCCACAGTTTGTTGTGCTTGTGTGTGTGCTTGGCGTTCTTTATGGGGTGTATTAGGGGTATATGCGGTAGGTTTTTGGAACATATCCATAATTTTTAATAAAAATATTTTTGGCGAAATAAAAGATAATGCTGTCATATAAATAATGATAAATTTTAAATGATAAATTATGAATGAAACAGCCAATTTGTGCTGTTTTCTTTAAATAATGTTCAAAATTAAAACAATTATTTGATAAAAACAAATTTTTAAGCAAATATTTTTAAAAAATTATCTAAGATATTGATAATCAATGCTTTAAAGTTTAGGTGTTCAAAAGGTTCAAAAAAAGCTCAAAAGATTAAGAAAAATACAATAGTTAATTTAAAATTTTTTTGAACTTTTAAACCTTTGAACTTTTAAATCTTTTGAACCTTTTGAACCTTTTGAACCTTTTGAACCTTTTGAACCTTTTGAACTTTTTAAACTTTTGAGCTTTCAAGTTTTTTTTGTAGATTTGCTTATTGAAATGAATGAGCTTTTTTTTTAACAAAAATTTACTAAGAAATAACGAATGCAAACGCGCACCATCTCCTTTATAAATCACAAGGGCGGAGTTGGCAAAACCACCTCTACACTCA
>JAAFIN010000325.1 GCA_013297825.1 Cytophagales bacterium | reverse complement strand
ATCTTTTCGGTTCATAGTGTTTTTTTATTTTTTGTTAAAAATAAATTCCTTTATTAAATGTTTTAACAATCAATGTTATAACATCTAATATAAATACATTTTTTTTGAAAAAAAGGTTTCAAAAATATTATTATATTTGCAAATTATTTTTTTCTGTGTTGTTTGATACAAAAACATTTGTCATTCTGAAAGAATGACATTTAGCTTGAACTTTTGAACCTTAAACTTTGAACCTTGAACTTTTATGACTTGGTGGAAATTACTCACAATATTTTTATTATTTTACACCCTTATTATGGGTTTTTTGGGTGATGTACCACGTTTGCCCATTTTGAATGAAACCATACGCAATTTGTATTTTCACGTACCAATGTGGTTTGGTATGGTGATTATTTTATTTACGTCTTTGGTGTATTCTATTAGGTATCTTAGCAAAGGAAAACACGACGAAGAACTTGACTTATACGCAGTAGAAAGTGCAAATGTGGGCATTTTGTTAGGTATTTTGGGACTTACAACAGGGATGATTTGGGCAAAATACACGTGGGGCGATTATTGGAGCAATGACCCCAAACAAAATGCCTCTGCGGTGGGTTTATTGATGTATTTGGCGTATAGTTTTTTGCGGTCTGCCCTTCCTGACGAAAGCCAAAGAGCCAAAATTTCTGCGGTGTATAATATTTTTGCGTTTATGATTTTTATTCCTTTGATATATATTTTGCCACGACTTACAGATTCTTTGCACCCTGGCAATGGCGGTAATCCTGGTTTTAATGTGTATGACTTGGCAAAATCTCTAAGACCTGTATTTTATCCTTCTGTGATTGGTTGGACACTTTTGGGCTGGTGGCTCGTAACTTTGAGGGTAAGATTGAGGAAAATTATTAGCAAGAAAATGACAATAACAACCTAAAAACAGAATTTACAGAATTTGAGGATTAGGAACAAATTAAAAACAAAATGGATATTTTTAAAAATAGGTATAAATGCCTATTCTACATATATTTTTGCATTTTTATGTAAAGCACAGGCATTTATGCCTGTGAAACGCAAGACATATCCACGTTAAAATTTACTCATTTCTTAATAAGATTTTTTGTAGAAAAAACAGCCAGATTGCTACGCAATGACAAAAAGGTTATTGTGTTTGTTGTTTCATTTATAATTGTATTTGGCTGTTTCATTTACCATTTACCATTCAACATTTAACATTAAAAAAATGCTTTACCCTGAAAATATAGAACAAAAATTAGGATTTGACAAAATTAGAGAAATGCTCAAAATGGAATGTGTGAGTATTTTGGGACAAAATTTTGTGGATAAAATCCAATTTTCTAATCAATATGATATTATTGACAAATTCACAAAACAAACCGAAGAATTTTGTCAGATTATTGTCCAAAATGAGGGCTTTCCTCAACAAAATTTTATAGATGTGTATGATGCCCTTACAAAGGCATTGCCCGAAAATTCATTCCTTTTGGAACAAGATTTTTTTGATTTAAAACTTTCACTTTCTACCATCAATGATTGTATCAAATTTTTTAAAAAAAGACCTGAACAATATCCTATTTTAAGAAATTTATTAAAAGATTTGATTTTTGAATCTGATTTAATTGACAAAATTCAGCTTGTGATTGATGACAGAGGCAAAATTCGTGATAATGCGTCTTTTGAACTTAGGCGTATTCGCACCGCTTTGTCCAATGCCCAAACACAACTTCGCAAACGCTTAGAAAGTATTTTGAAAAGTGCAAAATCACAAGGATTTATTCAAGATGATGCAAACCTAACGTTGCGTGATGGGCGACTTGTGTTGCCTGTGCAAGCGGAACACAAACGCAAAATCAAGGGTTTTGTTCACGACGAATCTGCAACAGGACAAACGGTGTATCTTGAACCTGCGGAAATTATTGATATGAACAATGAAATTCGTGAGTTAGAATATGCAGAACGCAGAGAAATTATCAAAATTCTGACAGAACTTACCAACGCTTTGCGTCCTCATATTCCTGCACTCAAAAAAGCGTATCATTTTTTGGGAACGATTGATTTTATACGTGCTAAGGCGAAATTTGCCTTAAAAATCAATGCAATTAACCCAATTTTTGAAAAAAAGGCTTTTTTAAAATGGTTTAAAGCATTTCACCCTTTGCTTTGGCTTAGGTTAAAAGAACAAAATAAAAACGTTCAACCGCTAAATATTACATTAGAAAATGATAATCGCATTTTGTTGATTTCAGGCCCTAATGCTGGCGGAAAATCCATTGCCTTAAAAACTGTTGGACTTATTCAATATATGTATCAAAGTGGTTTGTTGGTGCCTGTTGCGGAAGGCTCAAAAATGGGCATTTTCAATGATATTTTTATTGATTTGGGTGATGAACAAAGTTTGGAAAATGACCTAAGTACATACAGTTCGCATTTGAAAAATATGCTTCATTTTACCAAATTTTCAGATGCCAAAAGTTTGCTTTTGATAGATGAATTTGGGACAGGAACAGAGCCACAAGTGGGCGGTGCGATTGCACAAGCGATTTTAGAAAAATTAAACAATGCTAAAAGTTTTGGGGTAATTACAACCCATTATGCCAATTTGAAATTTTTTGCAGAAAAAACAACAGGAATTATCAATGGTGCAATGCAATTTGATAATCAAAATTTAGAACCGCTTTATCGCTTGGAAATGGGAAAACCTGGCAGTTCGTATGCTTTTGAAATTGCCCAAAAAATAGGTCTTCCAAAAGAACTTATCCAAAATGGCAAAAAATACGCTGGAATAGAACAGGTTTCGGTGGATAAACTTTTGAGGGATTTGGAATTAGAAAAAAATCATTTTCAAAACCAAAATCAACGCTTAGAAGAAAAAGAAAAACAATTAAACAACCTTACTGCGGAATATGATAAATTAAAAAATTTCCTTGAAACCGAAAAAAAACGTATTCTAAACCAGGCAAAAGCAGAAGCACAACTTTTGGTAAAATCTGCCAAAACTCGTATTGACAACACCATTAAGGAAATAAAAGAATCACAAGCAGAACAGCAAAAAGTCCAAAATGTACGCAAAAATTTACAAGAATTTGCTGAAACGGTAAAACCAGAAGCTGGTTTTATCATTGCTCAATCAGTGGAAGATGAAGGTGTGGAGGTTTTGGAAGGTGAGATAAAAGTAGGAAATTTTGTGCGTATGATTGGACAAACTGCGGTGGGCGAGGTAACAAGCATCAAAGGTAAAAATGTTGAAATCAATTTTAATGGTTTGCAAAGCCAAGTAAAATTAGATAAATTGGAAAAAGTGAATAAAAAAGCGTTAAAAGACCAAAAGAAAGAAATCCAGCGTACTTTTGGAGCTTTTGATTATTTGGAAAAATCAATGAATTTTAACCCAAAAATTGATATTAGGGGCAAACGTGCAGAAGAAGTTATTTTGTTGTTGGGGGAATTTTTAGATGATGCAATGCTTACAAGCAACAAAGAACTTACGATTGTTCACGGAAAAGGTGATGGCATTCTTCGCCAAATTGTGCGTGATACTTTACGCAAACGTAGCGAAGTACAAGCTATGAAAAATGAACACGCTGATAGAGGCGGTGATGGGGTTACGATTGTTGCATTGAAATAGTGTGTAGTATTATTCAAATGCTTGCTGAACTTTCCAAAAGTTTTTAACTTTTGGAAAGTTGTCTGCGTAATAGTCTGATTTTTTATACAAAAAGACGATTTTGTTTGTTGCCACAGACTTTTAATTGATATTGATTGCTTTCTGTTGTCTTAGAATGTTGTTTCATATCTTCTAAGTGCATACATATTGCATCAAAAGTAGTAT
>JAAFIN010000324.1 GCA_013297825.1 Cytophagales bacterium | reverse complement strand
AACAACAAATTTATTTTTCACAACATTTTCATTCGCTTACTGATGTAAAATTAGGCGAAAAACCAAGCCAAAAAATAGAGGATTTTCTTGTGCATTTGGTTTTTGGATTGTTGTAAGGGGAAAGGTGTCAGAAGAAAGGTGTCAGGAATCAGGGGAAAGTACAAATAAATTGATAAAAATAAAAAAAATCTTATACATTTCATTTTGAAAGTGTATGAGATTTTTTTATGTGAAAATAATGTATTTTACTGACACCTAAAAAAAAATTATGACACAAGCCATTGTTTGGCATCTTCCAAATCTTTAAACATTCCCATTGCAATTTCACCTTCTTTATTACTTTGGGAAATATAAATTTGAAGGCTTACTTTACCAAAATAATCTTCTGGTTCTACAAAAGCCTTTTTAGAAATGCCATTTTCCATATATTTTGGGTGAATTGTATCAGAAAGCCATTCAAAAATATCAGGCGAAAGCACTTTAAGGTTGCGACTATCAGCCACTACTTTAAGGTTAGGATAGTTTTGGCGTGTTTCCAAAATAATATCCACAAGCGAAAGCAAAATATCTTTGAAGGCTTGTTTTGGTGCAAAACCTTTCCATTCTTTCACAATACAAGGCAGGTTTTCATCTAAATACATTTGAATATATTTATTCTCAAAAAGAATTTTTTTTGACATTAGGAAAGATAAAAAAAGTGAAACAAAAAAATAATTTAGTTAGTAGCTAATTATCATAAAGATTAAATGTTCAAATATAATGTTTTTAAAATAACTAAAAAAAATCTTAAAAAATTGTTAAATTTTTTTTATTTATAAACCAACAAAAATAACTTTCTTTTTTATAGAAAATAAAGGCTAAAAAATTGATAAAAAACATCAAAGTTTTACAAAAAAAGAAAAAAAACTGTGAAAATCTGTGTTAATCTGTAAAATCTGTGTTCCAAAATGTATTCATTTAAAGAAACTTAATTAAGTTTTTTTTATTTGTTGATATAATTTCTTTAAGTATATTTGTGAAAAAAAATTACATAAAAAATCATTAAAAAATTAAAAATATGGAACTCCAACAACTTTTTGAACAAGCAGTTGCTAACTCAAAAAATCTTACCAAAAAACCTGATAATGATACTTTGCTAAAACTTTATGCACTTTACAAACAAAGTACAGACGGTGATGTAAAAGGCGACCGCCCAAGTTTTTGGGATATGGTTGGACAAGCCAAATATGATGCGTGGCAAGCCCAAAAAGGTAATTCTAAAGAAACTGCTATGCAGTCATACATTGATTTGATTACCAAATTAAGCCAATAAAGTTTAAGGTTTAAGGTTCAAAGTTTAAGGCTCAAAAGTTCAATAATTTAGGTTTTTTGAATTACCTTTTTAAACTTCTTTGAACTTTTTGAACTTTTAAACTTTCTTTCACTTATGAAAACTCAAGAATTTCAAGAAATTACATTTGATGCAAAACAAAATATTCTTTTTGTACGTGTAAATGAAAAAACTGCAGAGATTGATGATGAAGATTTTAAAAATGCTCAATACGAAATAATTGATAATATTATTGCCACAAAAGTAAATGCTATCATCATAAATATTAAAAAACTTAGATTTAGCATTTCTCCACAATTACAAGAATGGGACGCACAAGAAATTGCACCAAAGTTTTTTGGAAATGGTGTAAAAAAAGTTGCTTACATTATGCCTATTAGTTTGATTGAAAAACTTTCTATTGAACAGATTTTGGAAGAAGTGGAAGAAAGAAAAACACCAGATAGAGAATTTTTTATGGTAGATTTTTTTGAAAATGAAGAAAATGCCATAAACTGGTGCATAAATCTGTAATACCTGAATCCTAACTACTGACACCTTAAACCTATTTTTTTATGAATACCAAAGAATTTCAAGAAATTATTCACGACACTCAAAAAAACATTCTTTTTGTGCGTGTGAATGAAAAAACCGCAGATATTGATGATGATGATTTTAAAAATGCTCAATACGAAATCGTTGATGAAATCATTAACACAAAATCAACTTCTGTCATAATCAATGTGCAAAAATTACTTTTTAGTGTTTCGCCTGAATTGCAACAATGGGTAGCACAAGATATTGCACCAAAGATTTTTGAAAATGGGGTAACAAAAATGGGTTATATTATGCCTACTGAATTTATTGAAAAATTAGCCATTGAACAAATCTCAGACGAAATGGGGGAAAAAGTTTTGCGTGAAAGGGTGGATTTTGGTATGGAATTTTTTGATGATGAAACAGAAGCCATAAATTGGTGTGTGTCAAATCACGCAACATCACAAAAGGTTTAAAAATTCAAAAAAGGCTTAAATGAGTTCAAAAAGCTCAAAAGCAAACTTTTAAACCTTGAACTTTAAACCTTAAACCTTGAACCTTGAACCTTGAACCTTGAACCTTGAACTTTTCAAACCTTGAACTTTTCAAACCTTGACTAATACAGAATTAGAAGCACTTATTGCCCTTACTTCTTTGGACAATATTGGTGCGGTTACTGCCAAACAACTCATAAGCTATGTAGGAAATGTGCAAGAAATATTTTCGCTTTCTGAAAGTAGGCTTATGCGTGTTCCACAAATAGGAAATGTTACTGCCCAAAATATTTTTCAAAATGGAAAAAATGCCCTTGAAAATGCTAAAAAAATTGTAGAAAATACGCACAAAATAGGTGGTAAAATTATCACATATTTAGATGAAACTTATCCATATCGCCTAAGTCATATATATGATGCTCCGCCTGTGTTGTATTTCAAAGGACATTGTGATTTTAATACAAAACGTACTTTGGCGGTTGTAGGAACACGTGAAGCAACAGATTATGGTAAAAAAGTTGTTTGGGAGTTTCTAAAAGAGCTTTTGCCTTACAATCCGCTTATTGTGAGTGGTTTGGCGTATGGCATTGATATTACTGCACACCGCAATAGTCTTACGTTGGGTTTGCAAACAATAGGCGTAATGGCAAGCGGATTGGATACGATTTATCCTTACGCACATTTGCGTACTTCGGAAGATATGCAATCAATGGGTGGAATTTTGACCGAAAATATCATTGGTACAAAACCTGATGCAATGCGTTTTCCTGCACGCAATCGCATCATTGCGGGAATGGTTGATGCGATTTTGGTGGTGGAAGCGAAGAAAAAAGGTGGTGCTTTGATAACCGCAGAATTGGGTAATGAATATAATAAAGAAGTTTTTGCAGTGCCAAATAATATTTTTAGCATTACTTCCGAAGGTTGCAATAATTTAATTCGTGAAAATAAGGCATTTTTGTGTAATTCTGCCCAACAAATTGCAGAAATGATGCGTTGGGATACAGAAGTTGCTTTTGAACAAAAAAAACAAAAATCCTCCCAACAACAAAGCTTATTTGGTAATGCAGATGCAGGATTAACGCCTGAAGATGAAAAAATTTGGCAAATTCTCCAAAAATCTCCTGAACAAACCCTACAACTTGACGAACTTGCTTGGCAAGCTCAAATGCCTGTTTCACAAACAAGTGCTATTCTCCTTAATCTTGAACTTGCTGGACTTGTAAAAGCATTGGCAGGGAAGAAGTTTTCTTTGAGGTAAAGAAGTTTAAGGTTTAATTTTAACAAAAAATCCTATTTTTTATGAAACTATCTAACATTTATTTTTTTATTTTTTGTGTAAATATTTGTTTTTTATTAGTTGGTTGCTCACAAAGCACAATGGTTTTATGCCCTGCGCAAATACCACACACATACCTTCCAAAAGAAACTATCATAAAAGGTGATAGTATAAAATATACAAATAAATTTTACATTTCAGGCTCTGCAAATATAATAGCACACAATACAAACAGCTCTGAAATACGAAGAATATTACCAAATTCAAATTCAT
>JAAFIN010000322.1 GCA_013297825.1 Cytophagales bacterium | reverse complement strand
AGGGACGAAAATTAAATAACTTAATAATTTGTTTTTAAACATTTTTCAAAAAAATGGTCTGTACCGTAGTTTACGAAGGTCTGACCACTTTTTTGAAAAATTACCAAAGTCGTATTTTATTTATTTCCTATTCCTTAGAAAATGTAAACTAAAAAGCAAAAGATAAATTTTCAAAGAAAAATACATTTTAAAATAAGTTGTTGGTATAATTTAGACGTGTGGGGTAGTATTTATTTTAGTATAAATTTTTTGAAAAAAAGCGGAAAAAACAAAAAACTGTGTATTTCTGTAAAATATACATTTATCACGTATCAAAATAAAAGATTATTGCAAAACTATTATTATTTTTACATTTTAAAAAAAAATGCTAAATTCTATTTTTAATACTTAAAAAAAAATGTTTTTATCCTCCCTTCGTTTGTATCAATTCAAAAATTATGAAAGTTTTGGGGCAGAATTTTGCCCTGATGTCAATATTATTGTGGGAAAAAATGGAGCTGGAAAAACCAATATTTTAGATGCCATATATTATTTGGCATTGACAAAAAGCTATTTTCATAGCACAGATTTACCAAGTATTCAACACGAAAAAAATCTTTTTACTATAAAAGGTATTTTTAGTAGCCCCCTAACCCCCAAAGGGGGAACAGATACGATTGAGGATACAAAAGGGCTTAATTTTAATATTTTTTTAGGTATTGAAAAAAATCAAAAAAAAATATTACGTTTTGATGAAGTGCCTTATACCAAAATCAACGAACATATTGGAAAAATTCCTGTGGTAATGATTGCTCCTGCTGACGACACTTGGCTACACGCAGGAAGTGAAGCAAGAAGGAAGTTTTTTGATGGTATTTTGGCACAAATTGACAATCTTTATTTGGGTTATTTATTGCGTTATAATCATTTTTTGACACAAAGAAATAGCCTTTTAAAACAATGTGAAGGCAGAACAAACCGCATTGATTTGACGTTGTTGGAGCAGTATGATGAGGAACTATTGTATCTTTGTGATAAAATTTTTGAGAAAAGAACAGCATTTTTAGAAATTTTTATTCCAATTTTTTTAGAATATTACGATTTTATTGCAGGAAATTCCACAGAAAACACAGAAAGTCCAGCACTTTCTTATGTATCACAAGTAGCACAAGAAGATTTCAAACAACAATTTAAAAATAGCTTAACGGTTGATATTTTCAAACAAAGAACGTCTTTTGGCATACATAAAGATGATTTTGAAGGATTATTAAATGGCTATTCAGTACGAAAATTTGGCTCACAAGGACAGCAAAAATCTTTTCTTTTGGCATTAAAAATCGCACAATTTTTTGTCATTCAACAACAAAAAGGATTTTCACCCATTTTATTATTAGATGATATTTTTGATAAATTGGACGATTTTCGTATGCAAAAACTTTTGGAAATCTTACAAAATCCAATTATTGGACAAACCTTTATTACTGATGCACGCCCAGAACGTAGCCAACATTTATTTAAAAATTTTATAAAAAAATATCAATTTTTGGAACTGTAAGAATTTATCTTTTTTTGTTTTTTTTTGAAAAAAAATAAAAAAAAATAAAAAAAAAACAGTTTTTTTTGGAATAGTCAAAAAAAAGCTATAATTTCGTACCACAATTAAATAAGTTAATTGTTAAGGTCATTTTTTCCAAAAGAAAAAAAGGCTTATTTTAAAATTTTTATCGTTATTTTATTTTTTTTAAATGAATATTTACGTTTCTAACATCTCTTTTTCAGCACAAGAAGAAGATTTGCAAAATAGCTTCGCTGAACACGGTGGTGTTACGTCTGTCAAAATTATCATGGACAAAGTCACAGGAAAATCAAAAGGTTTTGGTTTTGTTGAGATGGAAGATGAAGAAGGTGCCAACAAAGCTATCGAGGCTTTGAATGGTTTGAATTTTATGGGAAGACCTTTGGTCGTGAAAATTGCCTATCCAAAAGACGAGACTCCTCGTACTAATAACTTTGGTGATAGAAACAAATCCTTTAATAATAACTACAATAAAGGTGGTAACAATTTTAACGGTGGCTACAAAAAAAGAAATGATGACCGCTACGATAACTAAGACAAAAGTTTAAAAGTGTTTTTTGTAAAATTTTTTTAAAAAATTTATAAAAAATTACTTTTGTTATTATAGATTTCCGCTTATCCTTTTTTGGTAAAATCTTTGTGAAAAAAAGCAACTTGTCTGAATAAGATAAGTTGCTTTTTTTTCTTACTATAGTAATTTTAGAACACAGATTTTATGGATTAACACAGATTCATTTTTAATACATTATTAAAAAAAAATAGGTGTAAATCCCTAAATACCCATTTTATATATATTTATACCATTCCTAAATTGGTTTTTCTGCGATTTCAACTTTTGAAGGATTTGAAACCCTCCAAAAGTTTTTAACAAGGATTTTTTTGGAAAAACCACTTTTGTTTTAGTATAAGTTTCAATGTATTCATTCCTAATTCTTAATTCCTAATTCCCAATTCTTAATTTTTTTGCTTATTTTTGCAAAAATTTTTAAAAAATAATAAAACTAAAAACATAAAATTAAAAAACATGTCAAATACTATTTCAGCTTTGGAAAAAGCTATTGCTCAAACCAAATATTCTTTTGTTTTTAACCCAGAAGAAGACCAAGATGATGACAAACAAGTTGCTCATATTCTTTTTGTGGCTGAACACAACAAAAAAAAGGTAATTTATAATGCTTTTGTTACTACTTTGTTTTTTGATTTTCACATGCAAGTAATGGACAAAGCAGAAGATATGCTTACCGAAAAATATCCAAAACTCAAAGGAAAAGATTATACGGAGCTTGACGAAAAATTTCAAGATGAAGTTGATGATATTATGGACGAAATTTATGAAAAAGAACTTGTAAAAGTGTGTGAAAAAGTGGAAGTTTATGCAACTGACGAAGATGATTATTTGGAGGTGGAAGTTTCGCTTTTTGCTGACCAAATTACCGAAGATGTACTTGACAATTTTGTGAAAAATTTTACTAAAAATACGCTAAAACTTGATACAACTATGCGTGCTTTTACAGAAAACCCAGAAGAATAATTTTTTAATGGTGAATTGTAAATGGTGAATGGTAAATGGAACAGCCAAATTCAATGTTGAATGATAAATGTTAAATGATGAATGGAACAGCCAAATTCAATGTAAATTGTAAATGAAATAGCCAACAATCCAATTTCTTGTTATTTCTGTTTTTCTTGACACCTGACTCCTGACACCTTTATATTCCTGACACCTGACTCCTGACACCTTTGTATTCCTGACACCTAATTCATGACACCTTTGTACTGACTATATGTTATTTCTTGAAAAATGGGCATATCAATATTTTGAAAATTTATTTAAAAATGATAAAAAAAATATTGAAATTGATAAAAACCATTTTGCTATCTTACAACAGGATAAAATGAGGATTTTGCGAGAAAAATGCCTTGTGTATGCAGGTTGTTTGGGTGGAAGTGGTATTTTGTTATTATATTTGCCTTATTGGTTTTTTCCCAATATTTTTCCTTATTTTTATATGGATTTGCCCTATATGCCACATACGCAAATTCCATATACATATATTTTGTATGGTACTTTTTTGGCAGTATTGGAAATTGTATTGTTGGTAAGGTTAAATTTGTATATGGTTTTTCATTTGGCAAAAATTTGTAGCATTGATGAAATTCCACAAGACAAAAAAGTAAGAGAATTGGAAATGCTTTTTGCGGTTGGTATGGAAAAACCTGCTGTACAATTATTAAATTTTGGAATTGACCCACACAAAGGGCTTTCCAAATGGCAAATTACAATATTTAGTATTTTAAATATGCTCAAAGCCTCACTTAGCAATATTTTTATAAAAATGGTATTAAGTAGGATTTTGG
>JAAFIN010000321.1 GCA_013297825.1 Cytophagales bacterium | reverse complement strand
AATTTAATCCTTCTAATCCAAATAATTTGGAAGCATCTGCGGAAGGCACACCAAAAAAGTCAAAAACTGATATGTTTTTAATAGATTTTGGATTGACATTTGCATTTTAAAAATTTTAATTAAAAATAAAAAAAGGCTTTAATTTTAAAAATTAAAGCCTTTTTTGTTGTAATTTAGGTTGTCTGACAATAGAATAACAATATAGCACACATTTTTAGTGTGTGAAAAAAATAGTTAAAAGTATCTTTGACAAAGACACACACTAAACATATGCTACAAAATATCATTTCCCTTTTTTCATAAAAATTGTCAAACAATCAAAAAGCCCGCTCCAAGTTTGGCTTCGCCTTAAACTTGAAGCAGTATATTATTTGGTTTTAGGGCATATTTGGAACAGTTGGGGGTATTAAAAAATTCTTTCATCACTATACCCCAAAAATACAAACTTACCTTCATCGTTAATTTGCCATATTTCAGAATAACGCCAATTACAATAACTTGTTTCCATATGTATGGGGGCTTTCCCAGAAAATTCACATTGTTTTAAATAGCTTGCAACAATATAGATACCTTTTTTTTTCCATCTTGAATATATTCTGACATAGTTTGTTTTAGCCTTTTCATAGATTTTTACAATTTTTACTTCTTGTATTTTTTCATTCACAAAAGTAATAAACACATTATATAAATCTTTATTTTTGTTTCTTATGTCAAATTCCATAAGTGAAACACATTGTTTTTTAGCATTTAATTTTTCCATCAAAACCTTGAAACGAAAGCCACAGTTTTTAAATATGGTATCTTTTAAAACGCTGTCTATTACCATTTGTAAGTAATCAGAATTTTGATAATATAACGTTGTATCTTTGAGTGCTTTGTAAAAAAGCTTTGAGCATTTTGGTTGAACCCAGTTGTCAATATCTTCATTATTTTTTTGAAACTTTTTCCAAGAAATTATTTTTGTTTTTTCAGGTATTTCAAAGTTTTTCTTCGTGATTCTACAAGAAAGAAATAAAAATAATATTATCACAAATAATTTTATTTTCATGTTTTTCACTAAGACGAAAATATAATATTTGTAACTTCATAATTTCTTTTGACAAGTTTTTTATTATCCCTTGCACTTACTCCTTTAGTCCATGTCGTTTTGGGTGCTCTCAAAAATATATTACCTTGTTGATTAATTTGTCTATAAATTCTATTAATTTCAACATTTATACCTTTTGCTTGCCCTTTACCTCCTGCATTTTCATTGAATAAATAAAAACGTTGCGATTTTGGGGTAATACCATAACCCACAATTACCACAAAATGGTCTGCTTTTGTACCTCCATTATTTTTTCTTGTATCTTCTATACCATCTTCCCAAACATTTACAGCACACAAAACAGGCATAGATTTGTTTAAACTTTCATCTATTTTTAAACATAGATTTCTTTTTTGTTCTTTGGTGATGCTGTTGTCAAACTTCCTAGAAGTCTGCTCATGTAATTTACCTGCGGTAAATTTGTTAAGTTCTATTTCATACCTTGCTGCACCATAACATTCTGCCCAAGAGGTGTCCTCTCCACTTTCAGGGTAAAATAAATCATCACCTAATGCCAACTCTGCGTAATCATAATCCACATATATATAATTTGGATTATCATTTAGGTTTACAATAATTTTATCATTTACATCAACCTCATAAACATCTTCCTCCCAAAAAGTTTCTTCTTCCTCCTCCACCTTCGGAATATCCAAAAACTTACTTGTGTCTCCAAGTATTTGTTCTTGATTAAGAATTTTTTTGGCTATATCACCATCAATATCATAAGGGTTTTTGAAGTTTTTAAAAAAATCAAAGTTTGCCATAAAATAAATATGTTTTTTTGTGAAAAAATGGATAAAATAGTTATTTTTTTTAGACAAAAACAACTATTTTATTTTTAGAAATTAAAAAAAGAAATTATGCTTTTGGCGGATTGAATATTTTTGCCATCATTTCAGCCCTTTGAACTGGGTCAGTAATTTCGTTCAAAGTTTTGAGAATAATCTCTGTTTTTTGGTTTTCTAATACCATTTTTTCATTTTCAGCATATACTTTTTTTACTGCTTCATCTTGCAACTTCATTGCATAACAATCCAAAGCCTCACCATACCCCAAAAGTGCATCAGCAATGAGTGCAGGAGTGCGAAGCGTGTAATTTGTGGCGTTTAATATGACACCTTTTATTTTGTAAGTGCGACCTTTTGCAGTTCTATAAAGAGAACTGATATTTTTGCGTTTTTGAATATAAGTACGGTCTTGTCCCTCAAAAGTTTTGTAAGGTACTTCTTCCAAAAAATCAATCGTTTTTTGAACATTAGGGTCAAGTGGTTTTATTAATATTGCATCTCCTCCTTCTGTTAACTCAGTAAGGTTAGGATTTGCCATTTTTTGGTTGGTTGGTGCGATACCACTTTCCATACTGGTATATTCAAACAATATCCTATCTTTGATTTCTTGTTGTTTTTCTGGCAACACAAACAACTCCAAAAATGTGTCCAATTCTTCCAAATTCATTATCACGTCCATTTCTGGATGTCCATTCGTAAAACCTATTTTTACATCATTCAAATAGGTTATGGTGTCATATTCTTGCAACAATTCTCTGTATGCAATATTCAAAACCCTGCTTTGGTTGATATTTTGGATATTGCGAACTGTTGTGATTTCTTCGCTTTGGGTGTTGGTTTCTTGAGTGCTTGAATTGATGGTTATTTGGCGGTTAGAATTTGATTTATCCACCGTTTTACTCAATGCTTTGTTTAGGTTTTTTTGGTTGTTGCTTCTTGCAGATTTCATTCCAAAAGAACTATTTACACTTCCACTTGCCCCAAATGCTTTGAAACTTACATTTGCACTCAAACTAAAATCCGTACTTTGTGAGCTTTGGGAAGCAGTTTCTTCTTCCACAGCTTTTTCCAATTCTGAGGCACTTTCTTTTGAAAATGAATCAATCACATTTTCAGATGCTGATTTTACAGTTTTATCTTCTTTGAAGGTTTTTATGGTAATAGTAGTTTTTTCACCTGGCAAAAGGCTCATTGTGCTTAATGCTTTTCCTGCCCCATAATCCCCCACATAGCTTGTGGTAACATATTCTTCCACAAAGTAAATCTGTGGTACCGCCAAAAATTCTATAAAAGTATTGCCTTGAGCATCTTTTACTTCTCTGAATGGTCTGCGAATAGCTTTGAGTTTTTGGGTAAATCCACCCATTCCTTCTGTAACTTGTATCGCAAAACCCTGTTTGATAAGTTCTGCTAATCTTTCAGTTTCTGAATTGTTGGTTAGTGTTGTGGTCGTTGGTGTAGTTGTTGGCGTTGTATTGGTATTATTTTGGGGTGCAGAACGTCTGCCCATATTTTTATCACCATCTCCTACTCCAGTAAATTCAACAGGTGCAAATGATTTTCCTCCTCCACCACCACCAAGCCAATGCACAAAACCAATACCATTGCCTGAATCAAGATTTAGGGTAATATTTTTGATGGTGTTTGAATTGATAAAATTTTGAATTTTCACAGGAATTTCCATTGCCTTTGGGGTAAAGTATTCTTTTTCTTTTTGAAGTCGCATTGCGATACGACCATACGCTGTAAAAGATGAATCTTGCGGAAGTGCGTAATCCAAGATAGGTGCGGTTTGTCCTTCTGCTAACTTTAGCAAAGGCTCTCCCTGCTTACAAGAAGTGGGGGGGTAATTGGCATAGTATTTGTTATGCGGTTTTTTTATGGATAAATAAATACGTTTTATTTCTGTGCTAAGTTATGAATGTTTTTTGAGAAATGCAAGAGGGAAAATGTTAAAATTAAAAAAAATATTTTCATAAAACGTAACTTTTTTAGACTTTGGACAAAAATAAAAAAAAAGAATAAAAAAAGGCAGATAATGACTAATTTTGAG
>JAAFIN010000320.1 GCA_013297825.1 Cytophagales bacterium | reverse complement strand
GCCTTATGGAATTTTAAATTATACGTTAAAAATATAAACAAAAAGTAATGAAAAATTTTGATAAAACACTTAAAATATTTAAAAATTAAATATTTGGTAAAAATCTCTCATTTAAAGAACTCTAATAATGACATAGGCGACTCAAGAAAAAGTAATCCTAATCCGTGTGGAGGTGGAAGCAATCTACCTTCTGACTTGCATAAAGAATTTGCAAAAATTATAAATGCTAACCATGTGCCAACAATTACAGGAAATAAAATGACTGAAGAACGCTGGAGTACTGTAAATAAAGCATTTACAACAATGTACGAAAAAAGTGGATTGTTTAGAATGTTGGTAAAAGCACTTGAACTAAAAGGCGTAAAAATAAAAATGGAATGGGATAATAATATCAAATCTACTGCGAAAGCATCACGCCCTAATTGGATAACTTTTAGTGATAAATATTCAGAGGATATGACCGTAAATTTCACTCATGAGTTATTTCACATATTCCAATATAATTGTGGAGAAGCGATTTATAATAATGACCCAAATAATCCAAATAATTCTAATGAGGGGAAAATAAATAGGGAATTTGAAGCTTATTTTTTTACTGATTTGATTGATAGTTTTTATCCAAGACTTGATAAAACAGGGAGCCCTTTTGGATTTTCACAACATACATTTTCAGGTGCCAAATCAACGGAATATGATAGAGATGTTTTTTATGATTGGATAAGGAAAGACGTAAATATGCTCAATGAAGGGGTTCAATACCCTAGTAACATTGATCAGGATAAATGGGATAGTTTTATGAATGATTTTAGAACAAAAGGGATTGGAAAAAACTATTCATCTGATTGTACCACTCGATCAAATCAACCACCAAAGGCACTTTTAAAAATCATTGAACTTGCTAATCAACCAAATTCAGGATGTAACCCTGCCAATGGGATTCATTAATTTTTACCCTCTAAAATTTTTTTATATGAAAAAATATTTGATTTCTTTTGTGTTATTTTTAAATGCTTATTATATTTTTGGACAAAATCCAATGCATATTTTTCCTAATACATTTCAAATTAACGAAATCACATACAAAACAAAGTCAAGTTCAGGAAATGGGGTACGTATAGAAAACGTCCAAAATACTTATTCCTTCCAAACTTATCCACTTGATACAAATGCTTGTGATCCAATGTATCTCATAAGTCATAAAGAGGTCAGTTTGGTAGTAGCAAGTAAATTCTCAAATCAAAGAGTTTTACAACTTAAGAGTGGAGGGCATGGTGGTTTTGGCTTGGAGTTGTGGATAAATGAAAGTGGCATTATAAAATATGTTATATTTCATATTGGTAAAAATACAATGCTTACACCTCTTGAAATTTACAATATGGAAAAAGCATTAGTTAATTATCAGCTTCCTACTTGGAAAATTACTGAAATGTGTCCAAATGGGGGCTCAGGATATTTTAATGCAACACTCAATATGGGTTTTAGACCTCGTGAGTGATTTTTTTTCCGTTCTCAGTATTTAAAAAAATGCAAGCATAAAACTAAAAACAAAAAAAAATCACACTCATATTCAAAAAATATAAGTGTGATTTTTTATTTTCATAAAATACAAAAACCCTCAAAAATCCCCATTCCTCAACCCAAAACACCATTTCACAAAATAAAAATGCCTATTCGTAAAACATTGGTGTTTTTATTTTTTTTTGTAAATACTTTTGTAAAAAAATTAAAACTATGAAAAAAATATTTCCCTTTTTATTTATAACATTTATCCAAAATATTTTTTTGGTAAATGCCCAAGAAATCAATAAACCACAAACATTTACATATCGCACCAATATCAGCGTAGAGCGTGCTGTGGTGGTTTTGGACGAAAATATGGAATTAAAAAGCATTAGTTATCAAACCGCAAAAGACAAAGCCCCTACAAAACTTAATATTATCGCAAAAGATAAAGAAAATATGCGAATTACAACCCAAAACCCTACCACAAAAGCAAAATATATATTTTCGTCAAGTTGGGTAATGGCAGGTACATTGTTTGGAGAAAATAATACAACAAAAGAATTTGGTATGGAAATCCAATGTTTTTCGCCCACAGGCGAAATATTACTGACCTCTGGCGGGCCTATGTTTATGCCTTTTTTCTATGCACCCAATGCAAAAAGCCCTTTTACAAATGTGGAAGTGCCACAAGAACAAATTGGTATTGACCAAAAACTCCAAAGTGGTGAAAGTTATTTTGAGGTAAATATATCAAAAAAAGGAAAATGCAAAATTGCACCAATGCCTTATGAAGAAAAAGATGGCAATAAAACAAAAATTAAACTTGTAGATGCTAAGGGAAAAACTACGATTTTTAAAAGTAAATAACAAAAGGTATCAGGAAAAAGGTATCAGGTATCAGAAAATAACCAAAATTCCTACAAAATAACAAAATCATAAGGCTTTTGGCTGTTTTTCATTTATCATTCAACATTCACAATTTAACATTAAAAAAAATGTCTGCACAAGAACTCTTTGCACAAGCACAAGAAAATTACAATATGGGTATTCTTTCCCTTACAGAAGAAACCTTGACCGCACTCATTGCGGAATATCCTAATTATGCACCAGCACACCATTTATTGGCAAAAGTTGCATACGACGATAACCAAACAATGGAAACCATTTTATCGCATTATGATAATGCCATAAAAGCTGACCCAAATAATCAAGGCTACAAACACGAAAAGGCTTACAGAAATGCAAATTTTTTGTATCTAAATGCAGGAATTCCAGAAGCAAAAAAAATTGCAACCCAAATATTAAAAGAAAATCCAAATTATGCAGGAGCAAATTTTTTGATGGGGCAAATTCTTCAAAATGATTTTTTTGAAAAAAACCTTGAAAAAACACCAGAAGAACAATATTCTGATGAAAACAAAAAATTAGCCTTAGAAAATGATTTTGAAACTTTAAAATATTTTGATAAAGCACTTTTGGATGATAATACCAATCAAGAATGGTTTATTACAAGAGGGCAGTTATACCAAGCGATTGATTTCAAAACCGCAACATTTCCACGTTCTAACAACGAATATTTGCAAAAAGCAGTTTTGGATTTTACATCTGCGATTGATATTAACACCGCCAATGAATGGGGTGCAAGTGCTTACATAGCACGTTCAGAGTCCAACCTTCTTTTGGAAAAATTTGAAGATGCAACCTTTGATTTGGATATGGCACGTACATTTGTGCCACATCATACTTCTAATTGTCTATCAGCTATTGCAAGCATCAAAGCAAATTATATGAATGATTACGAAGGTGCATTAACAACTTTGAATGAGTTGGTGGATTTTGTGGAAGCAAGCGAAGAATATTCTTCTGAATTTGCACAAAGCCAAAAATCTTCACCTTACTATGAACGTGGAAAACTCAAAATAGAACACCTTAACCAAAAAGTAGAAGGTATTGCTGACCTCAAAAAAGCATCAGCATACAGCCCAAACGATGATTTTTATAAGGAAGAGGCGGAAAATAATTAGGAATTAAGAATTAGGAATTAGGAATTAAAATACAATTAAAAATCCAAAATTATAATTTTTTTAAAAAATAATTAAAATAAAATTTGGATAATTAAAAAATATCTTGTATAAATTACTAATTCTTAATTTTCCATTCCTAATTCTTAATTCTTAATTCCTGATTACCCCACAAATTCCCACGCACTTTTATAGAATTTTTGTGCATAATCCAAAAAATCAGAATAAAATTTGTGTTTTCCGATGGTTGCACTGTCGCCAATTACCACAAGTTTGTACCTTGCACGTGTGAGGGCAACATTAAGCCTACGAGTATCTTGCAAAAAACCAATTTCGTTTTTATCGTTGCTTCTTACCAAAGAAATATACACAATATCACATTCTTGCCCTTGAAAACCGTCAATCGTCTGCACTGTAATCCATTTCATATAAGGTTTTGTATCAGGATTTTTTGATAATTGTTCTTGCAAA
>JAAFIN010000323.1 GCA_013297825.1 Cytophagales bacterium | reverse complement strand
TCCTGTGTATTGTGAGGCTTCTTTTACGATATTTTCCACGCTAATTTTTGGGTGAGCATTTGCGTCCCAAGACTCCTTGACATCACACCACACACAACCCACATCACAACCACCCAAACGTATAAAATACGCTGAACAACCTTGATAAAATCCTTCACCTTGTAAGGTATAAAATGCCTCCATTACAGGCAAAATAGTATCTTTGGTATTGTTAGGAATTAAAATTTCCATTTTTTAGTTTTTTGTTGTTTCCAAAATTTCTAACTTTGCAAAGTTATTACATTTTCATTATTTTTTTTTCATTATTTTTTTAATATTTCAATTTCATTTTTAATTTTTGGGCAACCGCAAAGGATTGCCCCTACAATTTTAAACCTTAAACTTTGAACTTTTAAACCTTAAACCTTAAACTTTGAACTTTTAAACCTTAAACTTTGAACTTTTAAACCTTTTTTATGACTTCACAAGAATTTTTATACAAATACCTCAATGCCAATTCACCTGTAGGTGCTGAAATGGAAGGGCAAAAAATATGGCTTGATTATCTCAAAAATGATATTGATGGCTATCAAGTAGATGCGTATGGTTCAGTTATCGCAACCATCAATCCAAATCAATCTTATAGCGTAGTGATAGAAGCTCACGCTGACGAAATATCTTGGTTTGTAAATCATATTACTGATGATGGATATATTTATGTCATTCGCAATGGTGGTTCTGATTTTGCGATAGCACCTTCTATGCGTGTGCATTTACACACCGAAAAAGGCAAAATAAATGGTGTATTTGGTTTTCCTGCTATTCACGTTAGAAATGGTGAAAAAGATGAAATAAAACCTGAACAAAAAAATATGTTTGTGGATATTGGTGCAAAAAACAAGGCAGAGGTGGAAGAAATGGGCGTACATATTGGCACAATTATCACATTTGCAGATGGTTTTATGGAATTGAATAATCGTTATTATGTTGGGAGGGCTTTGGACAATCGTATGGGTGGTTATATGATTGCACAAGTTGTTAAAAAACTTGTTGAAAATAACATAAAACTACCTTACACGCTTCACATTGTAAATGCAGTTCAGGAAGAAGTTGGTTTGCGTGGTGCGGAAATGGTTGCAAAACGCCTAAATCCTGATGTAGCAATTATTACAGATGTTTGTCACGACACATATTCGCCTTTGGTGTATAGCAAAATAAAAGATGGTGCCATAAAAGCAGGCGAAGGTGCTGTAATTACCTACGCTCCTGCGGTACAAACCAAATTACGTGATGAATTTATCCAAATTGCCAAAGATAAAAAAATACCTTTCCAACGTCTTGCATCTTCACGCAGTACAGGCACAGATACAGATGCTTTTGCGTACCAAAGCAATGGCAAAACTTCTGCAATGTTGGTGTCTTTGCCTCTAAAATATATGCACACCACCGTAGAAACTGCCCACAAAGAAGATGTAGAAAGTTGTATAAATCTTATGTATGAATATCTTATTCAACTGGAAGCAGGGAAAAGTTATAATTATTTTTAATTATGAATTATCAATAATTAGAATAAAATTTTGATTTTCAAAATTTTATTCTAATTATTTAAAAAATAATTCCTAAATTTTACATTTTAATTCTGTAAAATTTATATTTAATTATAGAAATCCTGCTTTTATTTGACTGTTTCATTTAACATTTAACATTCAACACTTATCATTTAACATTTATCATTCAACATTAAAAAAATTCAATTTTCCGCTATATGTTTTTTGTAAATTTTCATTTTGGAAAGTTTCCGAAGTTTCACCTGATGCAACAAGCGTTTTATTGAGTAAAACCACCCAATCAAAATAATGCGTAACCGTTTGGAGGTCGTGATGTACTACCACAATCGTTTTGCCTGCTTGTCGCATTTCTTTCAAAAGGTCAATAATCGTATTTTCAGTTGCAACATCAATCGCCACAAAAGGCTCATCAAGCAAATAAACATCAGCTTCTTGTGCCAAAGCACGTGCCAAAAAAACCCTTTGTTGTTGTCCGCCTGAAAGTTGAGAAATTTGTCTTTTTGTAAAATCCTGCAATCCTACTTTTTGGATAGATGCTTGTGCAATGGTATAATCCTGTGAAGTTGGGCTTTTAAAAATATTATTTGGGTTCATACGTCCCATCATTACCACATCAAGCACATTAGCAGGAAAATCCCAATCCACAAGATTTCTTTGAGGCACATAACTTACTTTTTGGCGAATGTCAGTAAGATTTTTATCAAAAATTTTTATTTCTCCACTTTTTATGGGAAGAAGATCTTTCAAACCAAATTCTGAAACCGTAGAAATTCCCTGCAATCCACGCACTTCCACCTCATATTCCTGCCCAAAATACCCAAAGGCGTCGTGTGCAGTAATCAAAACACGTTGATTTTTAGGAATTTTTTGGAGTTCTTTTTTTGCGTTTGTGTGCAGATTTTGGAGTTCTTTTTTATAATTTTCAAAATTCTTTGTAAAAATTTCTTTATTTTCAGGGTATTTTTTATTTAAAAAATCCAATGCCAACGTTAAACCTTCTTCCCAAAGTGGCACACTAAACCAAATATGAGGGTCATAAGATTTTGATTTTTCGTCCAAAAGCCTAAGATGTTTTTTATTTAAGCCATCACCTACCGAAAGAATTGGTTTTTGTTTTGCAAATTTTTCTAAAACTTCTGCCATTTTTCCCTCCAAATGCAAACCATTGTAAATAATTGCATCAGCTTCACGCATTTTTACAAGGTCGTTGGGTGTAGCTTTGTATAAATGTGGGTCTGTACCAGCTTCCATAAGTGCCTGAACTTCTGCTTTTTCGCCTACAATTTGGGCAATGCCATCAGCCAAAATTCCTGTTGTGCAAAGAATTTTAGGCGTTTTTTTAGCATTATTTTGGTTTGAATTACCATTATTTTGCGTGCATTTTGCAAAAGAAAAAACACTAAAAAATAATAAAGTAAGCAATAAAAAATTATTGAAAATTTTATTAAAAAAAAGAGAATTTTGTAAAAAAAAGGAATTTTTTTGTTTTAATTTGTAAAAAAAAATATTAAAAAAGTTGTTAAAATTCATTTGTGAAGTGTGTATATTTATTGTTTTTTAATGCTTATTGTTTTTTTGTCTTAGCAAATATATATAATATTTTTTTGAAAAAAAAGTTTTAGATTTTTAAAAAATAATTTTCTTTAATGCTAAAAAATTTATAGCATAAAATACATATTTAAGTACATAGATTAAAACAGATTTTAAATTCTTTGAACCTTGAACTTTGAACTTTGAACCTTAAACCTTAAACCTTAAACTTTGAACCTTAAACCTTAAATCTCTTTGAACTATTTTAAATTTAAAGCCCTTCGCCTCAAAAACAAATGGCTTTCTCCTGCTTTTGTGGGTGTAGATGAACAAGGTATTTTGCAATATCTTTCTGATGAAAAACCTGTTGAAAAAAGCGATTTTTTGCTAAAAAATGGCATTGCTTTGCCTGCTTTTGTCAATGCACATTCACACGCTTTCCAGTATGCGATGGTGGGCAGGGCAGAAACCCACAAAAACCATATCGCAGGGGATTTTTGGACGTGGCGAGAGGCAATGTATCGCACCGCTTTGGCGGTTAGCCCTACGCAATTGGAGCATATTGCGACCTATTTGTATGCCCAAATGCGGAATTTAGGCTATGCACAAGTAGTTGAATTTCATTATTTGCACCACGCACAAGCAGAAAATATCCAAAAATATGAGAATGAAACGCTTTTAGGAGAAATTCTCATAAAATCCGCCCAAAAAGTCGGTTTAGGCATTACATTAGTGCCTATTTTTTATCAAAAAGGCAACTTTGGAACAGATTTTTATCCTGAACAACGTAGATTTATTTGTAATTCTTTGGAAGAATATATTAGTTTTTTTGA
>JAAFIN010000032.1 GCA_013297825.1 Cytophagales bacterium | reverse complement strand
CCTGGAATGAACAGCGAAGGATTTACACATATTGCAGAACAAATCGCAAAATTTGGCTATCAGACCATTATTTATGACCAAAGAGGCACAGGAAAAACCATTTTGGACAAAATAGATAGCACAACTATCACAATGGAACTGATGGCACAAGACATTGAAAACCTGCGTGAAGAGCTTGGTATCAAAAAATGGGTGGTTTTTGGGCAATCTTTTGGCGGATTGATGGCAACTTATTATTTTGCAAAATATCCCCAAAGCATAGAAAAAATTATATTTTCAGCCTCTGGAGGCGTTAATTTGGATTTTATGAAATATATTGGAAAACGCATTAACCAAAATCTCACCACTGTACAAAAAGATAGCATTGATTTTTATCAAAATAAAATAGATAATGGCGAAAATACGCCTGAAAATGTCCAAAAAAGAGCAGATATTTTGGCGAATGCTTATGTATTTGATAAAAAACACGCTTCTGTGATTGCAAAAAGATTAGCACAAGCAAATTTTAAAATAAATAGGTTGGTGATGAATGATTTGCAAAAAATAAAATTCAATTATAAAAATGCTTTTAAAGAAAATAATACGCCTGTGCTTGTTTTGCAAGGCGAAAATGACATTGTGAGCATAGAAACCGCAAAGGAAATTCAAAATTCTTTTGGAAATGCTAAACTTGTTTTATTCAAAAAATGCGGTCATTATGGTTGGCTTGATGCAAAAAAACAATATTTGAAAACAATCAAAGATTTTTTGAATAAAATTTGATATTTTTGGGCATATTTTTTAATACGCAGGGTATAAAACCCTGCGTTATTGATGTATTTTACCAATAACGTTGGGTTTTATACCCAACGTGTATTCCCTAACTTCATGAAAAACCTTACTTTTCTATTTTTTTATAGTCTATTTTTTTATATTTTATTTTTTAATAAATCCATTTTTGCCCAAAGCCAAGATTATATTTTTCCCATCAAAACCAAACCTGGACAGGCATATATAGCGGGCAATATGGGCGAGATACGAGGGCAACATTTTCATTTGGGGCTGGATATTGGGGCAATGACAGGCACAGAAGTATTGGCGGTGGCTGATGGATATGCGATGTATGCAGAAGTTTCGCCTGTGAGTTATGGAAAATTATTGATTATTTATCACCCAACGCTTCAACAAAAAAGCGTTTATGCACATTTGGACGATTTCGCAGGGAATATTGGTGATTTTATTAGAAAAACACAGATTTCTGAAAAAAAAACAGAAGTAAAAATTGATTTCCCAAAAGAAAAACCTGAATTTTTGGTAAAAAAAGGTCAAGTAATTGGTTATGTGGGTAATACAGGCATATCTGGAGGGGCGCATTTGCATTTTGAGATAAGAGAAAAAAACGATATTGCCCTAAATCACGCCATTTTTGGGTTTAAAGAAATGCCTTTTGATAATCTTCCCCCAAATATCAAAAAAATTGCGGTTACGCCACTCCAAAATAATGCACGTGTAGAGGGTGAATTTCTAAAACACACTTTTATTCCTGAAAAAACAGGTAGAGGAACATATCAACTGCAAAATCCTATAAAAGTTACAGGTGAAATAGGCTTAGAAGTGTTTGCAGAGGACATTATTCCCAATTCGCCACATACATTTTCTATCCTAAAAATAGAACTTTTATTGGGTGAAAATGACAATTTAGAGAAATATTGGGTGTGTGATTTGCAAAAAATAGATTATACCAAAAATCGTGTAATGCTCACACACATTGCACCAAGCCAAAATCCAAAAGATGTGTTCCAAAAATGTTATGTAAGTGATGGAAATATCCTAAATAATTATCCAATTCAGAAAAATAAAGGAAAAATTCAATTAAAAGATGGCGAAAAAATGAATTTTAGCCTAATATTATATGATGAAAAAGGCAATAAATCTGTGCTAAAAGGTGTTTTTTTAGGAGAAAAATTACAAAAAAATGCAGTTTTAAACAAAAAATCAGCAACAAATACCGAAAAACCAAAAAACGAAGAACAAGAAGATTTAAGCCCAAAAATTTTATATGAAATCCACGAAAATACCTTAAAAATTACCACAAAAAACATCAAAGAATTGCCTGAAGATGCGTTTTTGACTTTCAAAGGTATGCGACAAAATGCCCAAAAAGCATATCAAATCAATACAGAAAAAGAAAATTTCGCAGTTTATATATGGGATTTGCGTGATGGATTGCCTGATGGTATAGAAATAGGCGAAGTTCGTGAGCCTTTATTTTTCAGAAAAACCATTTATCCTAATAAAAAAACTGAAAAAAGCGAAAATAACAAAGAAAATTTCTTTGAAATGGATTTTTTTGCAGATGAAAACGAAAAAATTTACAACAAAATTCGCATAAATTTTAATCAAAATTCGCTTTTTGATACGCTTTATTTAGAATTAAAGCCTTTTCAAAATGGATTTTGGATAGGAGATATTGATGTTCCATTGTGGAATAATATCAATATTCAATATTTTTTGGCAAATGAAAATCTTTTTAATGAAAAACAGCTTTTTTACTTTGGACACACACAAGCAATTAACACAAATATTCAGCAAAAAGGTATTTTTGAAATAAATACTCGTAAAATGGGCGGTTATTATCTGTTGGAAGACCACACACCGCCAAGCGTTCAGTTAGCTTCCAAAAACCCTTTTCGTTTGAATGTTTCAGATAAGGGAGATAGAGGTTTTTTTGGTAGCGGAATTGCCTCATATCAAGCTAATTTGAACGGAAAATTTGTAATTTTAGAATATGAACCCAAAGAAAATAAATTATTTATTCGTCCTTCGTCCAAAGAACCACCGCTTTCAGGGAAATTAGAAGTAAAAATAAAGGATTTGGCAGGAAATGAGGCGATTATGAATTATGAATTGTGAATTTTAAACTTTTGATGTTTTTTTATGATAATTTTTTAAATGTGAAAAATGAAAATATTTATTTTTTTAGCAAATATGTAAAAATAAAACGATTTTTTGATGGTTTTGGTAAAATGATGTAATTGAATGATTTTATAAAAATCGTGATTAATTTGTTGTGAAAATAAAAAATAACATAAAAAAAACTGCTTTATTATCAAAATAAAGCAGTTTTTTTGTTTTTGAGAATAAATAAATTACTTCACAATTTCCATTTCTTTCACCAAATGTCCAGCACCTGCGTATTTGTCAATCACAAACAACACATAACGAATATCACACGCTACATTTCTGCATTTGCTTGCATCATACATAATGTCACTCATAGTGCTTTCCCAAGTGCGGTCAAAATTTATACCTATCAATTCACCTTTTGCATTTAATACAGGACTTCCAGAATTTCCGCCTGTTGTGTGATTGGAGGCAGTAAAACAGATAGGAAGTTTTCCTTTTTCTGCATATTGTCCATAATCTTTTGCCAAAAACAAAGCACGCAATTTATCAGGAATTGCATAATCTTCGTACATATCTTTGGTACTTTCTTTTTCCATAATGCCCTCTATGTAGGTTTGGTGGTCATAACTTCCGCCATCATAAGGCTCATACCCTTTTACCACACCATACGCTAAACGAAGGGTGGAATTGGCATCAGGATAAAATTTTTGTGTGGTATTCATTTCACGCATACCTTTCATATAAGTACGTTGGTTAATGTCCAAATCTTGGTTAAATTTGTCCATTTGCGGTTTTACATTTTTGCGGTAAATATCCACCAATTCGCTTGCGTATTTTACAGCAATGTCATCAGCAATATTTTTTTTACTTTTTACAAATTCATTGTATTTTTTTTCGTCAGCAAGTACAGAATTTTGAATGACATCTCTTGCAAATTTTAAATAATCCCCTTGAAAATCATTTTTGATTTTAGCAAAAAAATTTGGGTGAAGGTTTTGAGGTAAATCTTTGGCATAAGTTTCCAAACAAAATGCCATTATTTCCTCGTCAAGTGGGCTGTAATAATCTTTAAAATGAGCTTTTACCAATGCCTCTTTTTCTTCGTCTTTGGCATTGTTGATGTCCATTGCAAAATCAAATAATTCTATTGCGAGGACTGCTTCATTGATATAATCTTGTGCCAAAAATATATTTTCTGAACTTTTGAACAAAGTTTTAAAATTATTCATTACTTCACCATATTGCATTTTGCGTTCAGAAGTTGCGGTTACCCAAGTGTTGAATTTTTGTTCTCGGTCTTGTTTTACTTTGATTGCTTGCAATCTTTTAAGTCCTTTGCTTTCGCCAATCCATTTTTTCCACGCATTGGCTACGCTTGCCTGTTTTGCAGAATATTGAATACGTACTTTGGTAGAAGATTTCATATATTTATCCATTATTTCTAATCTTTTTGTACGCAAATGGATTTTTTTAGGGTTGCTAATGTCTATAATTCTTTGAACTTGGTAAGAAGAAATATACTCTTGTGTGCGACCAGGAAAACCCATTACCATTGTAAAATCATTTTCTTTGATGCCTTTTAGGGAAATAGGCAAAGAATATTTGGGTTTCAAAGGAACATTACTTTTGCTATAATTTGCAGGTTTGCCATCTGCACCAGCATACACTCTGAAAAGTGAAAAATCGCCTGTATGGCGAGGCCACATCCAATTATCTGTATCACCGCCAAATTTGCCAATGGCATTTGGAGGCGTACCCACAAGGCGAACATCTTTGAAGGTTTCGGTTACAAACATATAATATTCATTTCCATAAAAAAATGGACGAATAACTGTTTCGTAATGAGTGCCTTCTGTTGCTTTTTTGCCTACTTCTTTTATTTTTTCTTTGATGTGTGCTTGGCGTTCTTTTTCGGTTGCACCAGCAGGCATATCTTTCATAATTTGGGCAGTTACATCTTCCACACGCACAATAAATGTTACAAAAAGTCCTTCATTTGGGAGTTCGTCTTCACGTTTCATTGCCCAAAAACCATTTGTAAGATAATCTTTTTCTACGGAACTGTGTGATTGAATTTGTCCAAAACCGCAATGGTGATTGGTCAAAATCAAGCCTTCTTTTGAGATAATTTCGCCTGTGCAAAAACCGCCAAATGACACAATAGCATCTTTTAAAGAGGCTTTATTGATACTATAAATTTGTTCTGCGGAAAGTTTAAGCCCTTTATTTTTCATATCACCATAATTGAGTTGTGATAATAATTGTAAAAGCCACATACCTTCATCTGCTTTTGCTTTTGGGGCAAATAAACAAAGAAAAAGGCATAAAAAAATCGTAATTTTTTGCATATTTTTTTACTTTTTAGTTTAATTTTTTGGTTTAATTTTTTTGAAAATAATTTAAAAACTCTTTAAAAATTCTTATCAAAGTTAAATAAAAATTGTTCAATTAAAAATTATGCAATTAAAAAAAATGTTGTACTTTTGTTTGAAAAAATTTTAAAGTTCAAAATTTAAGGTTTAAAGTTCAAGGTTCAAAGTTTAAGGTTTAAAGAAATAATACAAGATAAATTGTTGTTTCATTTATCATTTACCATTCACCATTTACCATTTACCATTATGTTCGTTCCGCTTGCTACTGAATTTGACAAAAAAAATGCAATTTTTTTGGCAAATCTTTCTAATTTGGTTTATTTGGAAGAAAATCAAATTCGCCAACAATTACAAATTGACCAAAATCCTGATACAAATTTTGCATTTATTACTTCCCAAAAAGTAGGTTTTGATTCAGAAGCAATGATAATTGCAGATAATGATGCTATTATTATCGCATTTAGAGGTACAGAACAAGACAGTTCTGCAGATTGGGTAAGCAATTTGGATAATCGTCTTTTACCAAAATTTGGGGGAAACATTCATCAAGGTTTTTGGGATACTTTGGCAGAAATTTGGGATAAAATTGCTGAATTTTTGGATAAATTTCGCACCAAAGAACAACCTATTTGGCTCACAGGACACAGTCAAGGCGGTGCTTTGGCAATGCTAACTGCGAACATTTTGCAACAATACAATATTTTGCCTCAGGGCATTTATACATTCGGACAACCCAAAGTAGGTGATATGCTTTTTGCAAGTCAATACAATGCTTTTTTGTTGCAAAAAACGTTTAGAATTTACAATGTGGGTGATAGTGTGCCTGACAATCCGCCAGCTTTGTATCACGCAGGTACTGCTGTGGAGGTTTCAGAAGATGGCAATATCCTACTCAAAACAGATTTTAATTTTTTGGAAAGTGGTGGAAGTGGTGTTGCGTCTATTTTGGACGCATTATTTGATTTTGCAACTGATGGTGCAAAAGCTCACGGACTTGGAGAATATTTGAGGAGGTTGGGGTAAATAAAATATAAGTAAATTGTGATAATTTGGTCGTTTTTAAAGCATCAACAATAAAAAAACACAACTTTTTTTAGGAAAAGTTGTGTGTTTTTTTTTTAGAAAAATTTATACAAATTTTTGTGATATTTTTAGTAAAAAATTATAATTTATACAAATTTTTGTCATATTTTTGTAAAAATATACAAATTTTCATCATATTTTTATTGCAGTTATCATATTTTATGAACATTCCTGAAATTATTAAAAGATTAAAAATAGCACTTGGCATAAAAACTGATAAAGAACTTGCTGAAAAAATTGGTATAACACAAAATACTTTATCAAGCTGGAAAAAAAGGCAGGAAATTTTAATTACCAAAATTTTAAACATAATTCCCACAAATGAAAGTTTGGATTGGATTATTAATGGTATTCCTAAAAATGATTTTTTAATATCAGAACAAACATTTGAAAAAATATCTGTAAAAAGCTTTCTTGAAATTATTTCTCAAAATAAAATTCCACCTATTATTTTAATTCCTGAAAAAGCAAAAGCTGGTTATTTGTCTGAAAATAATCAAGAAGAACAAGAATTAGAAATAATGATACACCCAAAATATAAAAATGGCAATGAATTTCGCTATTTTGAGATTTCAGGTGATAGTATGGAAAACACATTATTTGATAAAGACATTGTTTTTTGTGAAAAAAAAGAATTACAAGAGATAAAACAAGGAAAAATATATGTATTTTATACTAATAATGGTTTTATTTGCAAACGATTGTATGAAGTATTAAATCCAGAAAACGAAATCATAAATTTACATTCTGATAATTCAAAATATGATATTACAAAATTGGAAAAAAATACTATTATATCAGTTTGGGAAATAAAAGAAATTAACCGAAAAATAAAGTGATAAAATAAAATGACAAAATAAAAAAAACTGTTACTTTTTAAACTATGAAAAATATATCAACATCATTACAAAAAATTGGCTACACACCAGAAAATGGTTTTGTTTCTTGTGAGGAAGGTAATTTTTCGCATATTTCAGAAAGATTACACAGCACAGAACGTGCTAAAAAAATTGGTGCATCTTATGTGTTATTTCGCAGATATGTAGATAATGAGGGAAATATTACAAATGCAAAACCAAGTGTTTATGTATTCAATAAAGAGGAATTTAAGGGTGAAAAACTTACAGAACTACACGCCAAAGTTTGGAGTGCTGGCGAGGTAGATGTGTATATGCTTGTAGATGAAACCAACATAGAAATTTACAATGCACGCAAACCAGCACACGAAAACGAAAATAATAAAAATGGTTTAGATTTGTCTATTGAAAAACTTAAATTATATGAACAAGCAATAACTGAATTTAACGACCAGCGTTTTTCTGCTCATATTTTTGGGAAAGGAATGTTTTGGGAACAAGAAGATTTTGAAAATAAAAACAATAAAGATTTTTATAATAATAAACTTGAAGAAGAAAATACACCTTTCAAACAACTTTTAGATTATTTGCTTATTGCACGCAAAACCATCAAAGACCAAGAAATATGTGATGAGCCTGAAACTATTGATAAACTCATAATCATTTGTTTGCTTATCAAATTTTTGGAAGGTATCAAAGATGATAATGGAAAAACTACCTTAGAAAAAATTTATGAAGATAAAAAAATAACTTCGTTACAAGAAGCATTTTCCAAAGAACAAAAAAATGAAATATTTTTTTATATTTTGGATAATTTAGCAAAAGTATTTAAGCCAATTCCAGAATTATTTCCTTCTGAAAAACCTGACATATTCAATATTTTTTCGCTAACAGAAAGAAATCAAATTGCTAAAAGTGATTTAGAATTGTTAAGTTTATTCCTGAATGCAGAAATGGATTTAAAAACCAATCAATATTTTATTTGGAAACAATATGATTTTAATTTTTTGCCTATAGAATTGATAAGTTCTATTTACGAAAATTTTTTACCAAAACAAAAAGGCACCGTTTATACGCCCCCTTTTTTGGTTAATTTTTTGGTTGATGAAGTAATGCCTTTGGACAATGCTCAATTACTAAAAAATAATAAACATTATAAAATCCTTGACCCAAGTTGTGGCTCAGGCGTTTTTTTGGTGTCTGCTTACAAACGTTTGTTAGAATGGTGGATTATTAACAATTATTATAAAACAAAGGAAATAATACCACCAAATAAGAAAATCTGTCAAGAATTATTAAAAAATAATATCTTTGGTGTGGATATTGAACCAACTGCAACGCTTATTACCATTTTTAGCCTTACAATTTCACTTTTAAATAAACTCACACCAAAAGAAGTATGGAATGATTTAGCACTTGATAATTTGAGGGAAAATATCATAGAAAATGATTTTTTTCAATGGGCAAGTAATTTGGAAGAAAACCAGAAAGATTTTGATTTAATCGTTGGAAATCCACCTTTTAATGATAGAAGTGATGTTGAAATTAAAAACAGAAATCAAAAATCAAGTGTCAAAATTGATATAGAATTGGCGAACAAAATAGGTTTCAAACACAAAAAAATAGCAGGCAATAAATTTGCTTTACAATTTTTTGAGGGGGCGATGGCTTTGAGTAAAAAAACGTGTTTAATCATAAAATCAAGTGATTTATTATACAATAATACAGATTCTGCAAAAAAATATAGAAGTCAAGTTTTCACAAATTTTACTGTGCGTAAAATTTTTGATTTCACACATTTACGCAGAAAACTTTTTGGTAAAATTGACACTTATGTTTGTGTAATAATCGCAGAAAATAAACCTTCTGAAAATAATAATATTGAACATATTGTTATAAAAAATATTATCAATACAGAGAAAAAAAAATCTTTTGAAATAGACCATTATGACCGACATATTGTGCCTTTTCATTGGGCAACAGATGAAAATAAACAATTTATTTGGAAAACAAATTTATTGGGTGGAGGGCGTTTGTTTAATCTAATAAATCGTTTTAGTATGTTGGATAATTTGCAAAAAGTTGTTGATAAAAATCAGTGGGGAACACCAACAGGATTTTATAATTATGAAATTGATAATAGTAAAATTGAGTTAGACAACAACAAAACTGAGTTAGAAAATAACAATGTCATAACCAGAATTACAAAAAATAATGAAATTGAATTTGAACAAGTTCCAATAAAATGGAAAAGGGAATTTGATAAAAAACAATTTACTACTCCTTTTTTGCTTTTTGATATGGTTTTGGATAAATCATCTATTCTTTGTTCATTAGTTGAAAAAAAGGAGGAAAAACCATTTTATTATAATCGTGATTTTTTTGCAATAAAATTTCCCAATAATTTTTTTAAAAATGTAAAAGAAATCTTTAATAGAATTATTACTTATAATCCTGAAAAATTGAATTATAGATTATATTTGCTTGCTACAAGTAGTTCCGCTATGATTTCAACAGAAACAGATGTAAATAAGAGTGAGATTCTTAATATTCCTTTTCCTACAAACGGAGAAGAAAAATATCTTACGCTTTCAAAAACAGAGCAAATAATTCAAAATGATGTATTAAATTATGCTATTCATTTTGGAAAATCTATTAATGCAAGTGGTAAAAGTTTATACCAAAAAACCACTAAAATTCAACTACAAAATTTTGGAAACGCTTTTTGTAATACCATCAATCCCATACACGCAGAGCCTAAAAAAAATATGTTTTGGCAAATTGGCGAAATTTTCCAAACAAAAAATAAGGATTTTATTGCATATCAATTTATATTTGGAGAAAAAAAAGAAATTCCTTTTGAAATCCAAACAAAAGATTGGGAAGAATTGGATAAAATTTTTAATAATATGATTTTCAATAAAAATGAAAATAGTGGAGGCGTTTTTACAAGAGTTATCAGATTGTATGATTATGTGAATAATTATGATAGTCTTTTACTTATCAAACCAAATACTTTGCGTTATTGGTTAGAATCTATTGCTGTGCGTGACGCAGATACTACAATTTATGATTATCACAAAGCAGGTTTTTAAATTTATGGCATTAAAAAGTGGAAAATCAAATGTATCAATAAATAGAAATGTCCAAAATATTTTAACATTATTGGATACAAAGCTTATTAATTTTGTAAATTCTCAGGTTTTTATAAATAGAAATTATGCAGGAATTACAGAGGATGAGGTAACAAGTGCTTTGAGGTTTTTCTTAGAAACAGAAAGCGATTTGCTTGAATTTGGATTGTCTTTTGAAACTCAAGCAGTCAATCCAAATAAAAGAACTGTTGATTTAGGGATTTCTTTAAAGGCTGGATTGGTACAAAGTGCTAATGAAATAGGCAATTATATCTTTTTTATAGAAGCTAAGTGGTTAGATGCACCTGATTATGTTACTACAAACACAGGTGCAATCAAACGATTCAAATCTTTAAATCACGGTATTCAAAACCCTAATCCAAGCAGACCACAAGTTGCAATATCTCCAAATGCTATTGTTGGTTATCGTAGAAAGAAAATGACTTTTCAACAATCAATGATAAATATTAATCAAGACATTAAAACTCTAATCAGTAACCATTCTGTAACTCCTGATAATTTTGGTTTAATTTGGGGTATTGGCGAAACATTATGTCAAAAAATTTCTACTGAATACGATAAATATATTTCTACCCATCTCCGTATTGACAATTCAAACGTAATTCTCCATCATTTTTGGGTAAAGGTTTCATAAAAATAAAAAAAAACGTATTTTTAGCTGTTTTATTCCTAATTCCCCATTCTTAATTCCTAATTCTCTATGACCATTCACGAAATTCTACACAAATATTGGGAATACGACAAATTTCGCCCAATGCAGGAAGATATTATTCAATCCGTGTTGCAAAATCGTGATACATTAGCATTATTACCAACAGGAGGCGGAAAATCCATCTGTTTTCAAGTGCCAGCAATGGCAAAAAAAGGGGTTTGTATTGTGGTTTCGCCTTTGATTGCTCTGATGAAAGACCAAGTACAACAACTCCAAAAAAGAGGCATCAACGCAGAGGCAATTTTTACAGGAATGCCCAAACGTTGGCAAGAAAAAGCATTGGAAAAAGCAGTAAATGGCGAAATAAAATTTTTGTATGTTTCCCCTGAAAGACTAAAAAGTAGAGATTTTAAAGAACGTGTAAAATATATGCCAATTTGCCTTTTGGCAATAGATGAGGCTCATTGTATTTCGCAATGGGGTTATGACTTTCGTCCTCCTTATTTGGAAATTGCGGAATTTAGACAAATTATTCCCCCACAAATTCCCATTATTGCCCTCACAGCCACAGCAACCGAAAAAGTAAAAATTGATATTCAAGAAAAACTACATTTTCCAAAAGATGACACCAAAAAAAGCGTTTTTCAAAAAAGTTTTGCAAGGGAAAATCTATCTTATTCGGTGTTTAGGGTGGAGGACAAAGAAACCAAATTATTACAAATTCTAAATAATGTAAAGGGTACTGCA
Organism: Cytophagales bacterium; assembly: GCA_013297825.1. GTDB lineage: Bacteria > Bacteroidota > Bacteroidia > Cytophagales > Microscillaceae > JAAFIN01. Next base: position 18,994 of record JAAFIN010000032.1, on the reverse strand, counting down.
GTAGTATATGTACGCAACCGCAAAAGCACGCAACTTGTTGCTCAAATGCTTCAAAAAAGAGGAATTTCAGCAGATTTTTATCACGCTGGGCTTTCTACTGATGTAAGAAGTCAAAAACAAGATGATTGGATAAATAATAAAATTCGTGTCATAGTTTCCACCAACGCCTTCGGAATGGGCATTGATAAGCCTGATGTGCGTGTGGTGGTGCATTTGGAAATGCCTGATAGTTTGGAAGCATATTATCAAGAGGCAGGAAGGGCAGGAAGGGACGAAAAAAAGGCTTATGCAGTTGCACTTTATCACAACAAAGACCTTGAAACCTTAGAAAATAGGGTTTTGGAAGCATATCCACCACTCCAAACTATTCAAGACGCATATCAAATGCTTGCAGATTATTGCCAACTTTCGGTGGGCAATAGTGGTGAGGACGAGATACAAACATTTGATTTTGATTGGGGAGATTTTCAAACCAAATTTAATATTTCAGGCACACAGACTTTTTATGCAGTCAAAAAATTAGAAGAACAGGGTTTTGTGCAAATAAATGAAAATAGCGTGCAGGCTTCGCAATTTATGTTTGTAGTGGATAAAATGAAACGTTATGAATTTCAAACATTTCATACAGGTTACGCCCCATTTTTTAAGGTGTTGGAAAGGATTTATGGCGGACAAGGTGAGGGTTTTTGGGTAAGATTTTCAGAAATTGAAATCGCAAATGCGCTCAAAACCACAAAAGAGGAGATAATCCGCCAACTAACTTATTTGGATAGCGTAAATATGATACAATATCAACCTGCACAAACCAAATCACAGATTTTTTGGCTTACACAGCGTTATGAGGCTGAAAAATTACCTTTTAATTTGTTAAAAATGGAGGAAAGAAAACACGCACATCTCGCCCAAATAAGAGCAGTAGCAAATTATGCCCAAAGCGGACACCGTTGTAGAACTGAAATGTTGCTTGCTTATTTTGGCGAAACTTACGACCAATGTGGTGTGTGTGATGTGTGCCTTGAAAAGAAAAAAAGCGAAAAACTTGCACATTCTTCTACTTCTATTTTGGCGTTATTGGGTAATGAAAAAATGGAAATTTCTACCTTAGCCCAAAAACTTAATATCAGCGAAAAAGACCTTGTACCTACTTTGCGTGAAATGCTTGACCACCAACTTGTTGAAATAGATGGGGTTTTTGTTAAGAGGTTTTAAAAATCTCAAAAAAACTTAAATCAAAACCTTCGTCTTTGCTTTTTGTTTTATTCAAAAAACAAAAATTATGGACATATTTCACACCATTATCATAGGTACAGGTATGGGTTCGCTCACTACCGCAGGTCTTTTGGCAAAAAACAATAAAAAATGCCTTATTTTAGAGCAAAATTATTTGGTAGGTGGTTGTACTTCGTCTTATTGGCGTAAAGGTTTTGTATTTGAAAGTGGTGCAACTACGCTTGTAGGACTTTCTGAAAATATGCCTCTGCAATATTTTTTAGAGGAAATTCAGGTAAAAATTCCTGCTACAAAACTGGAAATTCCTATGCAAATTCATTGGGAAAATGAAAAAAAATCACTCACTCGCCACCAAAATCTTGACGCTTGGATTGAAGAAGCAGAAGCATTTTTTGGCAAAAAAAATCAAAGAGCATTTTGGGAATTTTGTTTTAAAATAAGTCAATTTGTATGGAAAACTTCGCTTGTTCAAAAGACTTTTCCGCCTAAAAAAATAAGTGATTTTTGGCATTGTTTGAAAAATACAAATTTTTCGCAATTACAAAATGCTCCTTATGCTTTTTATAATATGGATTGGCTTTTAAAAAAATTTCAATTACACGAAAATCAAAAATTCATAGATTTTGTAAATGCCCAACTTTTAATTACTGCCCAAAATCATACATCAGAGGTAAATGTGCTTTTTGGGGCAACTGCTTTGTGTTATACCAATTACGACAATTATTATGTGGAAGGTGGTTTGATAAATCTTGTAACACCAATTTTGGATTTTATTCAAAAAAAAGGTTCTTTGGTACAAACCCGTGAAGCAGTAGAAAAAATATTTTATCACAAAAAAGATAAATTATACGAAATAAAAACCAATAAAAATACTTATTTTTCAAATAATATTGTGTCAGGTATTCCACTTAACAATACCTTAGAAATATTTGAAAATGCACCTTCATACCTCCAAAAAAAGGTAATAGAAAGCGAAAAATTAAACAGTGCTTTTCAGATGGGCATTGCTATCAACAAAGAAATCAATAAAATTCTTCCTGCCATTCACCACCAAATTCACTTAGAAAAACCACTTTCTTACATCAATGCAGATAGTATTTTTATAAGCCTTAGCCACCCAAACGACCTCACAAGAAGTGATTTACCTGCTCACACCGTCATATCTGTAAGTACACATATTGCAAATCCACAACAAAATAATATTTTGGATAAATCCATTATAGAACAAGAGATTTTTGATGTTTTAATTAAAAAAGATTTTTTTCAAAAAGAAAATGTTGTATATTACCACAGTTCTACCCAAAAATCTTGGGAAAAATGGACTAATCGCAAATATGGTTTTGTGGGCGGTTATCCGCAATTTTTTGGGATAAAACCTTGGGAAATGGTGGAAGCTCGTTTAGATGGAAATGGAGCGTATTTGTGTGGTGATACTGCTTATCCTGGTCAGGGAATTGTGGGCGTGTGTTTGGGGGGAATTATTGCTTTTGAAAAAATGAAAAATGATGGGAAAATTAAATGATGAATGAAACAGCAAACAGCCTTATTTTTTTCATTGTATAGCAATATTGCTGTTTTGAACTTTTAAACCTTTGAACTTTTAAACTTTACTTTTATGATAACCGTTTATACCTACGATTTTACGAAAAATACTGTAAATTCTCCTTCTATTTATGAGGCGTATTTAGGTTTTAAGCATTTGGGGGCATATTGTCAGATTGTAGATAATTTTAAAGATATTCCAAATACAGAAGAAGAACGTGAGAATATCGCAGTTGGAGGCATTGGTTTTATACGTGAAAGGCTTTTGCAATATGACATTGTTCCGTCAGTTTTTGATTATCCTAATGAGTTAAAACCTTATTTGGGAAGAAATGTGTGGGTTTCTACCATCAATCAAATTGCAAATGATTTGCCCAATATTTTTATAAAACCAAAAAATTATCAAAAATTTTTTACAGGAAAAGTCATAAAATCCGCAAAAGATTTGATAGGAACAGGTGTGCAGAATGAAGATTATGAAGTATATTGTTCTGATATTTTGGAAATAGTAGCAGAATATAGGGTTTATGTGCGTTATGGAAAAATATTAGACATTAAGCAATACACAGGCAATTATAAAGCACGTTTGGATTTTGACCTTGTGGAAGATGCTATCAAAAATTTTGTGTCTTCGCCCAAAGCCTACGGAATAGATTTTTGTGTTACAAAACAAGGCAAAACGTGCCTTGTAGAGGTAAATGATGGTTATGCTTTGGGAAATTATGGCATCAATTTTATCAATTATGCAAAACTTCTTTATACACGTTGGGCTGAACTTACAGGAGGGAAAGATTGGTTTGATTTTTAAAAGAAAGTAGTCAGGAGTCAGTTATCAGGAGTCAGTAAAAAACACAAAAACCAAATTAAAAAATATTGAACTTTCAATTCTAAAAAAATGTATTAAATCTACAAATAAAATTTTTATCCAAATAAAAAAATATATAAAACTATGGGCAAAGCAGTTGAAATTACTGATGCGAATTTTAGTGAAATTATCGCTTCCAACAAAAGTGTAATGATTGATTTTTGGGCTGAATGGTGTGGCCCTTGCCAAATGATTAAACCTGTGGTGGAAGAAATGGCAGGTGAATTTGAGGGACAAGCCTTAGTAGGAAAACTTGATGTAGATAGCAATCCACAAGTTTCTGCACAGTTTGGTATTCGTAGTATCCCAACTTTATTGTTCTTTAAAGATGGTGTATTAGTGGATAAAGTAGTAGGTGCAGCAGCAAAAAATACATTAACTGCTAAATTACAAGGTGCATTGTAATTCTTTTAAAGTTTTAGCAAAATAAAAAATATATAGTAATTTTATTATTCTAATTTTTAGACTAATAAAATTACTATTTTTATTTGTTAGGAATGAATTAAAAATAAAATGGATACTTTTAAAAATAGACATAAATGCCTATTCTATACATATTTTTGTATTTTTATGTATAGCACAGGCATTTATGCCTGTGAAATGTCAAACATAAGCACATTTGGATTTACACATTTCTTATTTTTTATTAAACAAGCATTAAACCTTGAACTTTAAACCTTAAACTTTGAACCTTTCCAAATCTTTTCCAATATCTCTGCGAAAATAACTATTTTCAAAGGTAATTTTTTTGGCAATTTCTTGGCTTAATGCTTGTGCTTCTGCAAGATTTTCGCCCAATGCAGTCAAAGCAATTACACGACCACCATTCGTTAATAAATCATTATTTTCTGATATTTTTGTGCCTGCGTGATACACAAACACATTATTTTTTGTATTTTCTTGTTGTTGTATAAAATCCAAATTTGAAATTTTTTTATTTTTTTCATAATTTTCAGGATAACCACCTGACACAATCACAGTTGTAACTGCGGTTTTTGGCGAAATTTTTAATTGAATTTTATCCAAATTACGATTTCCAACCGCTTTAAATATTTCTACCAAATCATTTTCTATACGAGGCATTATTGCCTCAGTTTCAGGGTCGCCAAGTCTTACATTATATTCTATCACAAAGGGATTTTGTTCAGGCGAAATCATCAATCCCAAAAATATAAAACCTTGATAGTCAATATTTTCAGCTTGCAAACCTTTTAAAGTTGGTTCAATAATTTGATTTTTTATTTTTTCTAATAAAATATTATCCACAAAATGCACAGGCGAAACCGCTCCCATTCCCCCTGTATTTAGCCCTGTATCACCTTCACCAATGCGTTTGTAATCTTTTGCTTCTGGAAAAACCAGATAATTTTTGCCATCACAAAGCACAAAAACTGACACCTCAATTCCTGTCAAAAATTGTTCAACCACTACTTTATCAGAAGCCTCCCCAAATTTCTTTTGGATAAGCATTTCCTCCAAAGTTTCTATGGCTTTTTGGTGATTTTCACAAATAATAACACCTTTTCCTTGTGCAAGTCCATCAGCTTTTAGCACAATAGGAAGGCTATGATTTTGCAAATATTGTTTTGCATTTTCAAATTGTGAGCTTTCAAAAGTAGCATATTGAGCGGTAGGAATTTGGTATTTTTGCATAAATTTTTTAGAAAAATCCTTGCTACCTTCCAATATTGCACCTTGTTTATTAGCCCCAATAAAAATAAGGTTTTTGTTGTTTTTTTGAAAATAATTTTGAATTTCTGCGTGATTTTCCAAAAAATCTCTAAAACCTTTTACCAAAAACTCTTCTGAACCTGCTACTACCATTTCAATTTTATTTTCAATGATAAAATGAGCAATTTTTTCAAAATCTTGGGTATTTATTTCTATATTTTTTCCGTGCAAAGCTGTCCCTGAATTGCCTGTAATAATATAAAGTTGATGGGAAAGGGGGCTTTGCGAAATTTTGTGTGCCAAAGCGTGTTCTCTGCCACCACTTCCTAAGAGTAATATGTTCATAGTTCAAAGTTTAAAAAGTTTAAGGTTTAAAGTTCAAGGTTTAAAATGTATTTGGCTGTTTTCCTAACACCTGATTCCTGACACCTAAAAAAGGCTGTTCCATTTATCATTCAACATTTACAAAAATAGCGTCTTTTTTTCTTAGATTTTATGGTTTTTAACAAAAATAACTATTTTTGTGCTTGAATTTTTTAGACTGTTATAAAAATAAATGAGAAAGAAAATCAACATTATTACTCCTGCTTACAATGAAGAAGAAGGTATCAGCAATTTTGATGCAGTATTGCGAAGTTGTTTGTTGCCTTTGGAAACCACATATTATTTTGAAATTATTTATGTTTTGGACAAAAGTAGAGATAATACTGCCCAAAAGATAAAAGAAATATGTGAAAAAAATCCAAATACAAAACTTGTTATGCTTTCACGTAGGTTTGGACACCAACTTTCGTTGATGGCTGGTATTGATTTGTGTGATGGTGATGCAGTTATTATGTTGGATTGTGATTTGGAACACCCTCCACAACTCATAGAAAAACTTTTAGAAAAATATGAAGAAGGTTATGAAATCGTAAATACCAAGCGTGAATATGCCCAAAAAATAAGTTATTTTAAAAAATTAACTTCTCAATGGTTTTATAAATTTATCAATTCACTTTCAAGTGTTCCTATTGAAGAAGCATCTGCGGATTTTCGTTTGCTTTCACGCAAAGCATACAAAGTTTTTCAAGAACATTTAAGAGAAAAAAATCCTTTTGTACGTGGTTTGGTATCTTGGGTAGGTTTTTCGCAAACTTCTGTGCCATTTGTATCAGCCACTCGCCAACAAGGCATTAGCAAATATAATTTGAGGCGTTTGTTGAGTTTTGCCATAACAGGCATTATTGCATTTTCCAAAGTTCCTTTGCGTTGGTCTATATTTTTAGGATTTTGTTTGTCGGTGTTTAGCGTTTGTTATGCGTTATTTAGTATTTTTTTGTATTTTTTTGTAACAACCAACACAAAAGCACCTGGTTTTCCTACTTTGATAATTTTTATCTCGCTCATTGGTGGAATGCAACTAATTGTACTTGGTATTATTGGCGAATATATCGGAAATATTTTTGAAGAAGTCAAAAATAGACCACTTTATATTGTGGAAGAGATTTATTCAATTAGGAATTAAGAATTAGGAATGAGGAATTAAGAATGACGAATTAAGAATTAGGTATAAAAAATTTCAAAAAAATAAAATATTGATAATTTTTTGCACAAAAAAATTAAAAATTATTTAAGGTTTTTTAGCTAAAAATGCCTAATTTTGTGTTTAATAAGAAGCTCAAAAGGTTTAAAAAGTTCAAAAGGCTCAAAACATTAAAAAATATCTTTGAATTTTTACCTTAAACTTTGAACTTTTGAACCTTAAACCTTGAACTTTTGAACCTTTCAGAATGGCAACAAATACATACAAAAATCCTACCCAACCACCCACACCTGAACCTCCTCAATGGCTAACCAAAATCATTGATTTTGTGTTAAAAGATGAGAAATTTCAATTAAGCATAGGAATTTTCTTTATGCTTACGTCTTTTGCCTTGTTTTTTGCGTTTTTTTCTTACCTTTTCACAGGAAAATCCGACCAAAGCGTGGTAGAAACTGCTCTTACGGTGTCAGTACAAGAAAGTGGGAGGGAAGTAAGCAATTTATTAGGTATGACAGGGGCGATATTAGCACACATTTTTATCTTCAAATGGTTTGGTTTGGGGGCTTTTTTGTTAGTTCCCATTACATTTTTGTTGGGTTGGCGATTGGCTTTCAAAACAGAACTTTTTTCTACTACTCAAACTCTCCAAATAAGTGCTTTTGCAGTAGCTTGGACAAGTATTTTGTTGGGTGCATTGTTTTCGCATAATCCAGATTTTGGCTTTTTGGTGGGCGGATTGGGCTTTGCAATTACCGAAATAATGCGAAGTGTGATAGGAACATTAGGCACAATGTTAGTGGTTTTATTTGCGTTGGTGTTGTTTATGGTGTATTATGTGCAGGTTTCTGCACGTTTTACGGTGGATAATGACGTAGCACAAAGGGCAAGAAATGTATTTGATAGCTTTAAATTTAAGGTTTCAATGATAAAAAACCCTTTTTCTAATAAAAATGCAGAAGAAAATGAGGAATTTGAAGAAGAAAGCCCCCTAACCCCCAAAGGGGGAACAAATAAGCCTAATAAAGACTTAGGAAAAACCACCATTTTACCAAAAAATCCTAAAACAAACCCAGAAGTTACCTTAGAAATTAGCAAAGAAAATAATCCTTTTAATCCAAATACTAAACCAAATGTAGATAATAACAATAATAATAAGGATTTTGGCAAAACAATACCGCCAAAAGACGGTGTAAAACGTCCAAATAATGTAGAGCGTGAAGAAAACTTTGAAGAAAGCCCCCTAACCCCCAAAGGGGGAACAAAAAACCCAATTACAAGTTTTTTTAATAATATTTTTGGTAAAAAAAATAATGTAGATGCAGAAAATGAAGAAAATACAAGCCCCCTAACCCCCAAAGGGGGAACAAATTCCCAAGAAAAACCTCCTTTAAAAGCCAAAGAAGGAATAAATACCCAAGAAAAACCAATAAATCTTAATCCAAACATAGGAAAAAACCCAGATAAAACCGAAAAAAATCCTTCTTCTCTGCTTTATCACGAAGAAAAACCAAACAAAATTCACCCAAAATTACCATTAGAATATGATAAATTAGACGAAAACCCTAAAAAAGAATTTTTTACCCCACAAGAAAAACAAAATGCCCAAAATAACCCTAATTTTACCCCTAAAAACTTAGACCAAAACCCTGAAAAATCAAAAAACACTGATTTTTTTGCCAACCAAAACAACGAAAAAGAGGAAGAAAACAACCAAAAACAAAATCCTGTATCTTACGCAGGACTTTATGACCCTACGCTTATACCTGCGGGCTACCAAAAACCCCCAAATGAACTTTTGAATGAGCCTCCTGTCATAAAAAGACAAGTTTCTAACGAAGAATTAGAAGCAAATAAGGATAAAATCGTGGAAACTTTGAGTAATTATGGCATTGGAATTTCGCAAATTAGGGCAACCATAGGACCTACGGTTACATTGTACGAGATAATTCCAGAGGCTGGCGTTAGAATTTCCAAAATTAAGAACTTGGAAGATGATATTGCACTTAGTTTAGCTGCTTTGGGGATTAGGATTATCGCACCAATGCCTGGAAAAGGAACAATTGGTATAGAAGTTCCTAATAAAAAACGTGAAATGGTTGCAATGCGTACCATTTTTGAGTCTGATGTATTTGCAAATACAGATAAAGCCCTGCCTGTTGTGCTTGGAAAATCTATTACAGGTGAAGTAATTGTAGCAGATTTGGCAAAAATGCCTCACCTTCTTATGGCTGGTGCGACAGGTCAAGGTAAATCTGTGGGCTTGAATGTGTTTTTGACTTCATTGATTTACAAAAAACATCCTTCGGAACTGAAATTTATCTTAATTGACCCTAAAAAAGTAGAATTAACCTTATTCAATAAAATTGAAAAGCATTTTTTAGCAAAATTGCCTGGTGATGATGATGCAATTATTACAGACACCTCCAAAGTAATTCATACTTTGATGGCTTTGTGTTTGGAAATGGACAATCGCTATAATTTATTAAAAGACGCATCTTGCAGAAATATCCAAGAATACAATAATAAATTTTGTCAAAGAAAACTTTTACCAAATAAAGGACATAAATATTTGCCTTATATTGTGCTTGTAATTGATGAGTTGGCGGATTTGATGATGGTAGCAGGCAAAGAAGTTGAAACGCCTATCGCAAGGCTTGCACAATTAGCACGTGCTGTGGGTATTCACTTGATTGTGGCTACACAACGCCCATCTGTGAATGTGATTACAGGTATTATCAAGGCGAATTTTCCTGCGAGGTTGTCCTTTAAAGTAACCTCTAAGATAGATTCACGTACTATTTTGGACGCAGGCGGTGCGGAACAGTTGGTTGGTATGGGTGATTTCTTGTTTTCTATGGGTTCAGATATTATTCGTTTGCAATGTCCATTTTTGGATACGCCAGAGGTAGAACGTGTTTGCGACCACATCAACGAACAACCATCTTTTCCGTCTGCTTATGAATTGCCTGAAATAGAAGCAAGCAATGACAATAATCCTTTTGGTAATGACGATTCAGGCGAAAGAGATGCACTTTTTGAGGAAGCTGCACGCATTATTGTAATGCACCAACAAGGAAGTACATCTTTGTTGCAAAGGCGTTTGAAATTGGGTTATAATCGTGCTGGGCGTATTATTGACCAATTAGAAAAAGCTGGCGTTGTGGGAGCTTTTGAAGGAAGCAAAGCTCGCGAGGTGCTTGTACCTGATGAATATGCGTTGGAAAGGCTTTTGAGTGCGTTGCAGTAAAAAAGTTCAAGGTTTAAAGTTTTATAAAAATAATATGGGACGTTGGGGTATAGGCATTTTTGATGATGATTCTGCTTACGATTTTGTAGATGAAATAAAAGAAGATGCTTTTTCTTTTTTTCATCAATCTTTTGAAAAAGCAATCAAATCAGAATTTATAGAATTTACGGATTGTCATGCGGTAACTGTGTCAGGGGCATATCTTAATAATTTTTTGCACAAGACACAATATAGAACAGATGGTGATTATGAAGATTATGATGTAAATGATTTTTATAAAATAACTTCTTTTGTGGTAAAAGATATAGAAAATCTTAAAAAATTAGCTATTGAAGCATTGGAAAAGGTTATTAGTGAAAATTCTGAATTGTACCAACTATATGAAGATTGGGAAAAATATGAAGAATGGAAGCAAACAATTCAAGCATTGATAGATAGATTAAAATAACAAAAAAGCACAAATTTTAAAATTTGTGCTTTTTTGTTAGAAGGCTTTTGAGTGCTTTGCAGTAAAAAAGTTCAAAGTTCAAGGGTTAAGAAAAAATGGTAATTTTTATTAAAATTATTTTGGTTCTCTGACAATTTTTATGGAAGAATAATGTAGCATACACTTTTAGTGTGTGAAAACATAGTTAAATGAGGCTTGGATAAAGACACACTAAAAGTGTGTGCTACAAAATATCGTTTTTTCCTTTTTCTATAAAAATTTACTCCCAACCACGCACAAGCACATCAGCCAAATGAAGTGCAATAATATTTTTTCTATGTTTTAAAATATAACCTTCTAAGTGCATAAGACACGACCAATCTGTAGAAATCAAATATTGTGCTTGTGTAGCAGTTGCATTATCAATTTTTTGTTCTGCCATTGCTACCGAAATATCAGGGAATTTGACCGCAAAAGTTCCTCCAAAACCGCAACAAGTTTCATTGTCTTTGAGTTCTTCCAAATAAAGCCCTTCTACATTGTGAAGGAGTTTGCGAGGAGCTTCTTTGATACCACATTCACGCAAAGCACTACACGCATCATGGTAAGTTGCAATGCCATCAAGTTTTGCACCGAGTTTTTCCACACCCAAAATATCCACTAAAAACTCACTTAATTCAAAGGTTTTTTGGCTAAGTTTGAAAGCAATTTCTTGGTCTTTTGGGTCTAATAAATTGGCATAACTTCCCCTAATCATACCTACACAAGAGGCAGAAGGTGCAACTACATAATCGCAATCATCAGTAAAATCTTTCAAAAATTTTTCTGCTACGCTTTTTGCTTGTGGAACATAACCCGCATTATACGCAGGTTGTCCGCAACACGTTTGACCAGGATTGTAATGTACTGTGCAACCTATTTTTTCTAAAATTTTCACCATATTTACCCCTGTATGTGGATAAAATTGGTCTACAAAACAAGGAATAAATAATGATACTTTTGGCACAAAAAGTTTAAAGTTTAAGGTTCAAGGTTCAAAGTTTAAAAGCAAAACAGCCAGATTGCTATGCAATGAAAAAGGTTATTGTATTGGCTGTTTCATTCCTAATTCCTAATTCCTAATTCTTAATTTATAATTAATTTCTTCTTCCAATACCTCAATACCCCTGTTACGCTCATATCAGGGGGATTAGCAACGAGATACTGCGAAAGTTGGAGCGGTGTAAAATTATATTTTTCAAAGCCTTTTTTGATATAAATTTCAAAATCTTGTGTGATTTCAGCTTGATTTTTACCCAAAAGCATTTGTTCTTTTATCCAATTTGTATATTCCAAAATATTATTTTTTAATTCTTCCAAATGTTGTTGGATATTTTGGTGTTTTCCAAAATGCGTCAAATAAAACGTATCCGCACCACAATTTTTTAGAATTTCAATAGAATGTAACCACGCTTCCACATCAATATCAGGAGGAGGCAAAGGTGCAACAATCGGAGCGGTTTCATTGCCTATTTTAATACCAGCCACATCACCTGTAAATACAATATTGTCCATTTGCCAAGCAATGTGATGCGAAGCGTGTCCAAGTGTGTGGAGGGCTTTTATTTTAATGTTATCTATTTCAAAAATCTCATTATCATTTACAGAATATACTTGATTTTCAGGAATTGGGTGCATTTCACCCCAAAGCATTTCCATTTTTTCCTGATAAATTTGTTTGGCAGATGCCATTAGTTTTTCAGGGTTTATGAGATGTTTTGCACCTGCATTATGCACATATATTGTTGCACCATTTTGTGCAAATGCCCACGCACTTCCTGCGTGGTCAAGGTGAATATGTGTAAGAAAAACGTGTTTTATATTTTTCCAATCGTGTCCCACACGTTCAATTTCTTTTTTGAGGGTTTCAAAAGAAGAATGTGAGCCTGTTTCTATGAGAATAGCATTTTTTTTGTCAGTTTCTATCAAAAAACTTGCAATGCTATTGGGTACATTTTGAAAATTATGGTCTAAAACGTGAATCATTTTTTTTAATTTTTTTTGTAAAAACGTAAAATTACATCAATATTTTAAAAATCAAAAAAATGAATGGATAATTACATACAAGAAAAATTCTTTTAATCCTGATTCAGACTTTGGCTGTTTCATTCATCATTTAACATTCACAATTCACCATTAAAAAAAGGCTGTTCCATTTAACATTTATCATTCATCATTTATAATTCATCATTAGTTTCTTCATTTGTTACAAAATTCTCCCAACTATTCATAGCATTTTGATAATTAGGATAAATTCTATAATAATTTTCTGCGACAATTTCGCCCAATTTTTCCCTCAAAAGGTCTGTATTTTCTCTTTTTTCCACTGAAATACTAATAACTTCCTCATTTTCTTTGGTTGCAACAGGCAAATGTTTTTCACCTTCAGGCAATAAATCAATTTTATTGAGCAAAAGAAAAGTAACTTTGTCTTTTGCACCTATTTCTTCCAAAGTTTTTCTTACGATTTGAATTTGTTCCTCGCAATAAGGCGTAGAAGCATCAGCAACGTGCAACAGAATATCAGCCTCCACAATTTCATTCAAAGTAGATTTAAAACTTTCTATCAATAATGTAGGTAATTTACGAATAAATCCAACCGTATCAGTCAATAAAAATGGAATTCCACCCAAAACTACTTTTCTCACCGTAGAATCTACGGTTGCAAAAAGTTTGTTTTCTGCTAAAATATCTTCGCTTTTGGACAAATAACGCATAAGCGTTGATTTTCCAACGTTGGTATAGCCCACAAGTGCCACACGCACCGTTTGCTCACGTGTTTTTCTGCGAGTTTGGGCTTGTGATTCCATTTTTTCAAGTTTTTCTTTGAGCAACGCAATTTTATCTTTGATAATCCTGCGGTCAGTTTCCAATTCTTTCTCACCAGGCCCTCTCATACCAATACCACCTTTTTGTTTGGACAAATGCGACCACATATTCGTCAAGCGAGGATACAAATATTGATATTGTGCAAGTTCCACTTGAAGATGTGCTTGTGCGGTTTGTGCCCTTATGGCAAAAATATCCAAAATCAATAGACTTCTATCTACAATTTTGCATTTTGCTTCTTCGGTAGTTTCGCCATTAAAAGCCATTTCCAAATTTCGTACTTGTGAAGGCGTGAGGTCATCATCAAAAATCACAACATCAATATCGTGAGCTTTGGCATAATCCACAACTTCCTGCAATTTGCCTTTACCCAAAAAAGTGCGAGTTTCAGCTCTTGGAAGGCGTTGCGTGAAAGATTTTACAACTTCTATGTTTAATGTTTTGGCTAAAAAAGCCAATTCGTCCAAATAAACTTCTGTTTTTTCAACATCTTGTTTATCTGTAATAAGTGCAACCAATATTGCTTTTTCAGCAGAAGGTGCTGTTTCGTGCATTTCTTTTATATATTTTTTTTGCATAAAATTTTAAGGTGTCAGGGGAAAGGGGTCAGAAGAAAGGTATCAGGGGTCAGGGGAAAAGGGGTAGGAAAAAGGTGTCAAGGGAAAGGTAGCAGGAAATTATTTTTTTTCTTGTAATGATTTTATCAAACCATTTATCAATCTGCTTATTTCTTGTGTTGATGCTACAAATGTATCTTTTTGTTCTTGGGTTAAATAATTTAACCTTTGACCTAAATAAACCATAGATTTCACTTCACTACAAGAAGATAATGCATAATATAAAAATTTTGAAAAATCTGCATTACTTTTTCTATCAAAACCCTCTGCAATGTTATTGGAAATAGAAACCGAAGCCCTTGTAATTTGGTCTTTAAATCCATAATCTTTTGAATTTTGAAATACTTGGTATATCTCAACAGCTAAATCCTGTGATTTTTGCCAAGCGAAAATATCTTCAAATTTTAAAATTGCCATTTTTTAATTAAAAAATTTAGAAAAAAACTGTTTATACAATCAAAAAACGTTTAAAAATCAAAAACGTTTAAAAATCAAAAACGTTTAAAAATCAAAAAATAGTGTTAGAAAAAAATAAAAATTACCAAAATAAAAATTTATTAACATTTTACCACTAATTTCTGACAACTAATCACTAATACCTGATACCTGTTCCCTGATACCTGACACCTTTTCCCCAAGTTTTATCTCCACTTTTTCTTTTTCAAATAATTCTTTCAAAGTTTTTTGGAGATTTTCAGTATTGATTTTTTGATTTTGAAAAATAAAACCAAAAGGCATATTTACAAAAATTGATTTTTCAACACCCAAAATATCAGCCACATTTTCGCCCACCAAATACCGAACCAAACTTGGTACAAGCACCGCAGGAATTTGCTTGCTTTGATTTGCTAAGGTTTCCAAAAGGGTTTTGGTAAGTGAAAGTGTGTGCGGTGCAGGACGAAATTGGCGAACCGCAATCGCATTGTCAAGCCAATACGCAGATTTAGCATTTTGAGGTAAAATTTCTTCTTTTACACCCAAAAAATACCCAATCATTGCCCACAAATGCAAAAAATCTTCCAAATCATTTGTCAAAATATCATATCCTAATGTTCGCAATCCACGCACACATATCCACGAAAAAGCTAAATTGGTACCAGCCATATCTTCCTGATTGATAGGAAAGCCCCAGTCTATATTCCAATAATTGCTTTTTAGTAATTTTAATCTTATCCAAGCGTGCATAAAACGAACTTTGAGAACACTTACAAAGCCTTTTTTTGAAGCATCAAAAAACGCATTTTCTTGCATTACATCTGTTACAAATTGAGCAGTTTCTAATAATCTTTTTTGTGTATCATATCCTAATCTTTCTGAAAAATGCAACACCATTGCCCCATCAGCACCTGCATAACAATAAGGTAATGACAAATAACCCAACATAGAAAGCAAAGCAGGCATATATTTTTCAAAAAATTGGTGTCCATTTTGGATTTTTTTTTCAGAAATAAATACAGGGATTTTTGTGAAATTTTCAAAAAAAATAACTAAATGTATAGGCATTTCTGCTAAAAAACCTTTTTCTTCCAGTTGATTTTTAAGATGTATGACGTCTTGGTTTGTCTGTAATTGGTTAATAAAAGCATTAAAATCATTTATTTTATTTTTTTCAACCAAAAATTTTAAGATGTCATCTACTATTAAATCACCTTCTTGTCGCAAATTGGGTAATATTTTGGCATAATTTGGTAAAGTTGTTTGCATAATTTTTAAGATTTTTATTTTTTAAAATTTTAACCTAAAAAAAAAGCAATTTGTTTATAATTAAAGGTTTCAGGAGAAAGTAGTGTTCAATAAATATTAATTTGTCGGTTGTCTAAACCTATAAGGTTTTTAAAACCTTATAGGTTTAAACGAAAATAAATGATAATGTCAGACATTTTAACGTTTATTGAACAGTAGAAAGGTGTCAGGAAAAGAATAACTAATTTGTTATATAGGCTGTTGGCTGTTTCATTTATCATTCATAATTCTCATCTTCCTTCCGCCAAAATCTCTTTTATAATGCTTCTTACACGTATTTCGCTCATACCAGCCTTAATACGTGGGTGATAAAGAATTTTGATAAGTTCTCTATCAATATGTGTAAATTCATTAACATCAGTCCATTTTTGTTGAAAAATACTATTTGGATATTTAAAACTATCATTCATCAGTCCAAGTGCTTGCGTAAATTCTTCACGCAGAATGTGTTTTTGTTCTTTCATAAGTTTGATGCGTTCAGTATCCACATACATAGTTCCTCTTGTGAGAAAACCCTCTTTGTCAGGTGATACATAAAAAAGTCCCCAATTGCCTTTGGCTAATTTTTCAGCTTTTGGTTCATAATCATTTACATAATCAGATGCTTTTCCAAAAAAAACAACAAAATTAGCCTCAGCTCTGTCATATACTTGTGTTATTTGTGGTTTTCCACCCATCAAATTATTAAGTTCTTTTGTTATTCTGCTTAATTCTGTGGTCAATTCTGTATTTACAGGGTCAGTATTTGCGACCATATATTTTATGTTCCTTCGCCATTTTCGTACTATTTTTTTTCCTTTTCCAAATTCACTTCCAAGTGCAATTTCCACAAAATAATCTTCTATTTCTTGTGCAGTAGGCGGTTTGTTGTTATTTTGTGAAAAAACTTTTTTTGAAAAAAAAATATTAAATCCAAAAAATATTAAAAAGAAAAATATAGGAAAGGAAAATATAGAAATTCGTTGCAAAAAAAGATGTTTTTTCATTTTTTTAAATAAAGTGTTTTTTGTTTGAAAGTTTAAAAAATCAATCACACAAATTTATTAAAATTTTTGAATTTAAAAAAAATCATTTTTTTTAATCTTTTGCTTCAAAACTTATTTCTGTTTTTTTTTGTACTTTTGAAGAAAAAAAAATCTTAACCAATGCTTACAATACGTTTCTTTATCTTTGTTATATTCTTATTTGCTTTGAGTGCTTGCAATAAATTTGCTTTTTTTTATCATTCTGACCGTGAAATTGATAATCATTTTATAAAAGCAGAAAAAAAACTTAATAAAAAAAATAAAAAAGATATTTCCAAAAACCAAATAAAAATTCCTTACCAAATTCATCATTATGATTTTGAAAATGGACAAGTACGATATTTAGAAGCAGGTTATGATTCCTTACCTGTGTTGATGATGTTACACGGTTCGCCAAGTTCTTTGGTGGCATTTCGTACATTTTACACTGATACTGCTATTTTGCGACATTTTAAAATTGTTGTAATAGACAGATTAGGTTATGGAGATTCAAATTTTGGAAAAAAAGAAACCTCTGTCCAAAAACAAATGGAAGCAGTATTGCCACTTGTCAAAAAACTAAAAAATCAAAACAAAAAAATCCTACTTTTTGGGTCATCTTATGGTGGAACATTGGCAAGCAGAGTCGCAATGGAAACACCTGAAAGTTTTGAGGCAGTTTTTTTCTTGTCGTCTGCGTTGGGAAGTGGTTTAGAAAAGATTTTGTGGGTTTCTCGTCCTGTGCCTTGGTTTTTCTTTGGTTGGATGCTTCCACGTGGTTTTGCGGTGGCGAATGCTGAAAAACTTATTCACAAAAAAGAATTATTAAAATATGAACATCTTTGGGAAAAAATCAATATTCCTTGTGCAATTATGCACGGTGAAAAAGATAATCTTGTGTATTATTCTAATATTGAATTTGCCAAAAATATGCTTGTCAATTCATCTTCTTTGCGTATTTATTCCATTCCTGATATTGGGCATGGATTGTATTGGACAAAATCTGATATTGTGAAAGAGGGAATTTTGGATTTTTGGAAAGAAATTAAAAAGTAGTGTTTGATGTTGTTTTAAACATTTGCATTTTGTAATTTTTGTAGGGGCAATTCTTGCGGTTACCTTGCTTGCGGTTGTCCAATCATAACCAAATTTTTACCAAATAAAATTTTGTAATTTTTAATAAAACTTAAAAAATATTATTTTTTTGAAAAAAAATCTCAAAAAAATACAAAAAAAAATTATAAATGCTTGCAAAGATTACTTTGTTTTTTAACTTTGCCCTTTGAAAAAAATATAAAAATTTAATTCTCATATTTTATTCTCTAAAGAAATTATGGCTTTTGATATAGAGATGATTCAATCTGTGTATGCACGCATGGGCGAAAGGATTGAGAAAGCAAGAAAACTTGTAGGCAAACCGCTTACTTTGACAGAAAAAATCCTTTATAATCACTTATTTGAAGGAAACCCAAGTGTTGCACACACAAGAGGAAAAGATTATGTAGATTTTGCACCTGATAGAGTGGCTATGCAAGATGCTACTGCTCAAATGGCTTTGCTTCAATTTATGTCAGCAGGACGCAAAAAAGTAGCTGTGCCAAGTACAGTGCATTGCGACCACCTTATTCAAGCAAAAACAGGTGCAAAAACTGACCTTGACACTGCCAATGTTTCCAACAAAGAAGTATATGATTTCTTGGCTTCTGTGTCCAATAAATATGGAATTGGTTTTTGGAAAGCTGGTGCAGGTATCATTCACCAAGTTGTATTGGAAAATTATGCTTTTCCTGGTGGTATGATGATTGGTACAGATTCACACACGCCTAATGCAGGTGGTTTGGGTATGATTGCCATAGGTGTAGGTGGTGCTGATGCGGTTGATGTAATGGCTGGTATGGCGTGGGAACTTAAATTCCCTAAACTTATTGGCGTAAAACTCACAGGCAAACTTTCAGGTTGGGCTTCTGCCAAAGACGTAATTCTTTGGGTTGCAGGCAAGCTTACTGTAAAAGGTGGCACAGGTGCGATTGTAGAATATTTTGGAGATGGTGCTGATTCACTTTCAGCAACAGGAAAAGGTACTATCTGTAATATGGGTGCAGAAATTGGTGCTACTACTTCTTTATTTGGTTTTGACCAAAATATGTATGATTATCTTGCTTCTACTGACCGCAAAGATGTAGCAGATTTGGCTAATCAATACAAAGCACATCTAAGAGCTGACGACGAAGTAATGGCAAACCCTGCTAATTATT
>JAAFIN010000319.1 GCA_013297825.1 Cytophagales bacterium | reverse complement strand
AAAAAAAATGAAAAAAAAAGCATCCAAAAAAACATATCAATATGATACTGAAAATATGGAGATTTTTTTATCAGAAATGCCAATAGATGGGCATTTTGTGATGGAATTTACAGGAATATATCACTTGAAATTATTGTTATTTTTGCAAGAAAAAGGGTGTGTAGTCAGTGTTGTAACAGGCGAACAAGTGCGATATTTTGGCAAAATGGATAATAATATGAGCAAAACAGATGGACAAGATGCAGTTTTGATTTGTCAATATGCTTCAATTCATCACCCAAAATTGTTTAAATTATTAAAAAAAGATGAAATTAATCTCAAACAAAAAAGAACTTATTTGCGTGGTTTATCAAAAACACAAAGATTTTTTGAAAATCAGTTAGAAAGTGTAAATAGCACTCCTACTCAAGATGAGAGTGTTGTGAAGAATGCTAATGAAATGATAGAAAAAATAAAAGAACAAAAAAATAATCTTGAAAAAGAAATTCAAGTTTACCTAAAAGATAATTTTGAAGATGATATGAAAAATCTACAAACAATAGATGGCGTTGGTAAAAAGACAGCAATGGAGTTTATATTGGCAGTTAAGAGTTTTCAAGGCTTTGAAAATGACACAAATGGAAAGGCATTTGTTAAATATTTGGGGTTATCCCCTACAATTTATCAATCAGGGTCAAGTGTGAGGCGAAAAAGCACTTTACCACAGCGAGCTTGCACAGAATTGAGGGATAAAATGTTTATGCCAATTTTGGGCTTATGTGTTAAAAAAGACATTAAAAAAGGAGAGATTTTTAGAAAATATTGCAATGGATTGATAGCAAGAGGAAAAACAGTAAAACAAGCATTAATGGCAACAATTCATAAAATTGTGAGGGTAATGTTAGCAGTTTTCAAATCAGGTAAGCCTTTTGATGAAAATTTGTATGGAAAACGCCCCACAGAGTAACAAATTGAAACAAAATAAAAAAAACAATAAAATATTTTGAAAAAAATTTGCAAATAATGATAGTTCGTTTTAGCGAAGCTAACTTGGAACTGTTTTTCTTGCAAGTTTTCAACTTGCGGTTTGCAAAGCAAACCTACTGCAATATCAAGGAAATGAAATATTTTTGTTTGATTTGTCATTGTTTTTTTGTGATACGCAAGTTAAAAACTTGCCAAAAGGCAGTTCCAAGTTACGCTACGCTTGAAACTTGAAACAGAATAATATTTTGAATTTAGTACAAACTTGGAGGAGTGGGGTTACCAAGTGAAAAAAAATCTGCACCGTTGTTGTGTGTTTAGAAAAATGCAAGCACGATGCAAATATACATCTGCTACCCAAAAAAGCACAAAAGATAGCATTATTACAACTGTAAAAGCATTTTTCGTCACCAACAACGCATTTCAGAGGACTTGCTCGCTGAGTTGTTGGTGGAAAAATGCACGTGAGCATTTGGAATTATAAAAGCATTAGGTTTTTATAAGGGTTTTTGTGCTATTTTTGCAGTTGTAAAAGCATTTTTCTAACACCAACAACGGAGAAAAAATAAAGTTAAAGAAGGAAAATATCCTAGCTTTAAAGATTATGATGATATTCAATTTTAATTAATAAATATGATATATAAAAATTTACGAAATTTATATGATTTGGGTTTTGGTCAATATTACATTGGTAAAAACTATGTCAATGAAGAAAAAGATTCCCTTTTAACCTCTTTTTTTAAAGGCTATCTCACATCAGATGAAAAGTTGGAAAAGTATATCCAACAATATTTATGGCGGTATTATGATATAAACCCTCATAAAAATTCCTGTTTTGAGCAAATAGACCATTACGCTTTTGAAAAAGGGCTTGATTGGGACAAAGGGTTTATGAAACTTATGCAAGATATTGTAGACAAATCTCCCGAAAAAGAAGATTTTTGGGGTATGGGTAAAAATAAAAAAGTCCTTCAATTTAAAAAAAAACCTGCTTATGTGTATGATGAAACAGAATATCTTATACCAGAAGTAATTGAAAATACATATTCATCTATTAAACTTAAAAATGGTTTTATAGTTAATATAGGCGATATAATAGAGCTTTCAGATAAAATTGGAGAGGATTACAAAAAAACGAAATTTTATGATATTGATATCAGAAATCCATCTTGGGAATTATTTTATCCTTCAGAAAAAGATTTTAAACATATTTTTTTTTATTATGGAGGAGATAAAATAATTCCACCTTTTAATTTTGGAAGAGTTTGGCGGTTATTTAGCAATAGTAAGTCCCTTATTAAATATATTTCTATTCAAAATGAAACTATTTTTTTGTATACAGATTTCTTCAAAATTGACATAGAAAAAGCAATAGAAGAAAGGGAAATTAAATTTTTGCAAAATAGTGATGCATCTTTAGTTTTGAGTAATTTTTCCCTTTTTATTTATGGAATCAAAGAGTGTGGGGAAAATTTTCGTACACCAAAAAAAATGTCAGATATGCTGAAATTATTGGATTATTGGTGTTTTTTTCTATTTTCAGTATTCAAAAAAAACTGGCAAAATGCTGGTGTTTCTATGGGTGGATGGCACAAAACCCCAGTTCTTCTAAGTCTTGCTAAAAGTCTATAAAAAAAGTGTGTTCATTGAAGTCTTTAGACTTCAATGCTTAGGTATTGCGGTTTTCAACCGCACACGCCCAAAGGGCGAACTCGCAGAAAAATAGTCAGACAATCAAACAATCTTAGAATATGTCTAATTATCATTTTGACAATCCTTGTGGGGTTTATTTTGTTACTTTTGCGGTGGTGGATATGATGATAGTTATTTTTGTGTGGTTGTTTTTTTGTAAGTTCGCCCTTTGGGCGTGTGCGGTTGAAAACCGCAATGCCAGAGCGTTGAAGTTGGAAACTTCAACGAACAACAGACTTATAGGAACTGGGTACCAATAATAACAAAAGTAAGAGTAGGCGTTGTAAAAACTCTTGGGAAACATGCCACCACTTTTCCTGATTACAAAGATCAACCAGACAATAATGGAAACCTTATACGAAATCCTGAATGGTAAATTTTCTATGAATACATATTACAACAAAACGAACTATGAAAGGGAATATCATCAATCAGTTTTAAAGGAACTTATTATTAATACCCTTTATCAAATAAATGATAGTGGACATGGTGGTCGTTACCACATTAATGACCCTATATTATCAGATTTTCATAAAATTTTAGAAATATTGTTATCTTTATCAAAAGAAGAAACTGTTTTAGAAGTCTTAAAAACCCTTAAAAACAGTACTCATTTTAATACATTAGCAAACTATTTTAGCATGATAAATCGTCAATACTATAATATCGATTTTTTTAATGAAGTGCTTGAAATTGCAAAAAAATTTGAAAAGAATGGTTCAAATAATGATTTGGAAAATGCAATAAATCGTTTTCCACGAGAAGACGATGTTGCAGAACATACATTTTTTCAAGCGTTTTTTAAAATGAATGTTTCAGAGATGATAACTTTTATAAACAATTACGATGGTAAATTTTTGGTGCTTATATTTGCAGAGGCACAAGATCTTGCTAAAAAATATCAAAGTCATAAACTCATCAATACTTTACGAAAAAATCTATTCAAAGTAAAAGATTATATAAATTATGACGGTTTGGTAGATGTATTAGAATATGCAGAAGATATTTTGGAAAGATATTAATTCCCCTAATGTTCCAAGTTTATCCTAAAACCGAATAGAATTCTGTTTCAAGTCATAACTTTGCAACAAGATTGTAAGCAAAATAAAATTTTGCATACAAATAAATAGGGCAAAATAAAACAAATTTCAAGTTGGATAAAATCCGTCTCAAACGTGTGTTCTTGCCCTTTTTTATTCTCAAAATACTGGATAGTTCGTTGGGAAAAACCCGCTTTTTGTCCTTTGTTGGTGTTCCCAAGTATAAGAAACTGCCACCGTTGTTGTGTGTTTAGAAAAATGCAAGCACACTGCAATTATACATCTGCTACCCAAAAAAGCACAAAAGATAATATTATTAC
>JAAFIN010000318.1 GCA_013297825.1 Cytophagales bacterium | reverse complement strand
GTAAAAAATAGCATAAAAAACTAATAGTGTTCAATAAACGTTAAAATGTCTGACATTATCATTTATTTTCGTTTAAACCTATAAGGTTTTTAAAACCTTATAGGTTTAGACAACCGACAAATTAATATTTATTGAACAATAGTTATTTTTTTGATTTTTAATACTAAAATGGTTAATTTTGTAGTCATAAAAAATGAATTATATGGTTTTCTGATAATTTTTATGGGATAATAATGTAGCATACACTTTTAGTGTGTGAAAACGTAGTTAAATGAAGCTTTGACAAAGACACACTAAAAATGTGCTGTAAAATATCATTTTTTCCTTTTTCCATAAAAATTGTCAGACAACCAAAATTATATTTAGTTTTACAAAATATGAAATTAAAAATATTTTTTTTGCTTTTAATGGTTTCTTGTAATCAGGTAAGTAATAATGGAGCAGAACGAAATAATTTGCCTGTTTTTTTTACTTATGGTGAATCATTCCCTAATGGTTATGCAGGAGATGGGAATGGACACGATACAATTACCCAAAAATTTGGATTTTATATTAAGAGAGTAGCAGGATGTCTTGTAACAGAGGGATTAGAAGACAGCGTAAAAGTAAATAACACAAAAAGTGATTTAAAAATGACGAAAAAATATGGATATGATTGGAAACAGAAATTTGAAGAACAAACAAAATTAAAATTATCATTTTAGTTTTGTTTCTAAAGAATGAATAAAAAATAAAATGGATACTTTTAAAAATAGACATAAATGCCTTATTCTATACATATTGCTATAATTTTTATGTAAAGCACAGGCATTTATGCCTGTGAAACGCCAAACATATCCACATTAAAATTTACACATTCCTAAAAACAATAATTTACTCCACCACCAACTCCAAACCCTCAAATTCCCCTTTTACCAGCCATTCAGGAATATAATCAGATTCCACCTCTCTTTTCATTCCTTTGTCATGAGCAATTACACAGGCACAAGTAAGTAATAAAGATACCCAACCTTCATGCTTGTCTCGTCTTGTTTCTTGAGAATTGTCAGTTGATTCATAATATAATTTGTGTTGTTCTAAAGCGAATAACAAATTTCTATTAAAACCCTTTTCATCTTTTGCAAAAATACATACAAAAACCTCTATAGCAGGAATTATTAAATATTTAACAAGTTCACTTTGATAATCAGTTCTATAAGGTAAATTTTTAAGTACCTCTAAATAGTCCATAGATTGCATCTTTTGAAGATGTGTGATGATTTTCTTTTCATCATTGCTACAAAAAAAAACATACAACTGCTCTAAATCCTGTGCGTGTGCAAAATGATATCTTCCATCTTCAATACTTTCTCTATATGTAATATTTGCATAAAATGCTTTACTTTCACTATCACGCAATATAATAGAGGATTCCATATAGTCTAAAAGATTATGCTCTAATAACCTTTTATCTCTTATACTATATAGTGCCATTTTGCCTGTCCTCAACACATACTCTACCATTTCTGTATCAGAAGAATTATAGTTTTTCTGATATGATAAGAAACCAAAAAGATTAAAGTAATACAAAGAATAATATAATATTCCAATATTTTTTTGAAGAAAAATACCTTCATAGAAAATTAAATTATATACTCGTGGATACATATCAAAATGATTCATCTGAATTTTGAGTGATGATAAACGTTTATATATTTCATGCGTTTGAAAAAGTTTTGACTTATAATCGTTAAATTGCGATTCCATATAGGTAAAGTCACTTGTTTTTTCGTTTTTGGAACTATAATAATGCCTTTTTATCATAAATGAAATTGGTTTATTCGTGTCTTTTCTGCCTCTCCATCTTTAAATGGTTGGCTAACTTCATAATATTTTTTCTCTGTTGTCAGTGTTTAGAAAAATGTAAGCACAAAAGTAAAAAATAATTTCCCAAAGCTAAATACATTTTTCTCAGTTGTTAGTGTTACAAAAATGCTTTTACAACTGTAAAAATAGCTTTTTTTTAAACCCATAAAAAATAATAACGAAATAAATTTTTTTTGTATCTTTGCAAAAAATAAAAAATTTTCATAAAAAATAAATAAATAAAACCATGCAATTTACACAAGTGTTACTTTTTTTGCCAAACTTAGGCGGAAGTGAGATTTTTTTAATCCTCGCAGTGCTATTGTTGTTTTTTGGTGCAAAAAAACTGCCCGAACTTGCACGTGGATTTGGTAAAAGCATTAGAGAGTTCAAAGATGCTACTCGTGATGTAAAAACCCAAATTGAAGAACACACCGAAACCGACAAAGAAACTAAAAAATAAGACACAAAAATAAGAACCCCAAAATAAAACGTTTTGAAAAAATATTCTTCTTTTTCTGACATTCAAAGTGATATTTTAAGCCAAAAAATCACTTGTGAAACGCTTGTTGCTTATTATTTACAAAATATTGAAGCTCGCAACGCTGAACTTAATGTTTTTACATCTGTATATGCTGACGAAGCAAAAGCTCAAGCAAAAATCATAGACGAAAAAATTAAAAATGGCACACAAGGCAAACTTGCTGGGCTTGTAGTAGGCATCAAAGATGTATTAGCTTACCAAAATCACCCTTTACAGGCATCTTCCAAAATATTGGACGGATTTATCTCACAATTTACTGCTACTGCTGTCCAAAGACTTCTAAATGAAGATGCTATCATCATTGGTCGCCAAAATTGTGATGAATTTGCAATGGGTTCTTCTAACGAAAATTCTACATACGGACTAACACGCAACGCACAAGACCCTTCACGTGTGCCTGGTGGCTCGTCAGGTGCAAGTGCAGTAGCCATTCAAGCGGATATGTGTTTGGTATCGTTAGGCTCTGATACAGGCGGTTCTGTGCGACAACCAGCATCTTTTTGTGGTGTGGTTGGCTTAAAACCCACTTATTCACGCATATCAAGGTACGGACTTGTGGCTTATGCCTCGTCTTTTGATTGTATTGGAATTTTTGGAAATAATGTAATTGATGTTGCAAAAACATTAGAAGTTATCGCAGGTGCAGATGATTTTGACAGCACCGTTTCAAAAAATGATGTTCCAAATTACACCCAAGAAATCTTAGAAAAAGCTCCTCAAAAATACAAAATTGCTTATATCAAAGAAACCTTAGAAAATGATGGACTTTCTGCACTTGTCAAAGAAAAAACTTTGTCTAAAATAAAATCTTTACAAGAAGCAGGTCATACCGTTGAGGCGGTGGATTTTCCATTGTTAAAGTACCTTTTGCCTGTGTATTATATTCTCACTACTGCAGAAGCAAGCTCTAATTTGGGACGTTATGATGGTGTAAGATATGGTTATAGAAGCAAAAATGTATCTGATTTAAAAGACCTTTATGTAAAAACAAGAAGCGAGGGATTTGGAATAGAGGTACAGAAAAGGATTATTTTGGGGACATTTGTGTTAAGTGCGAGTTATTATGATGCGTATTACACCAAAGCCCAAAAAATGCGTAGATTGGTAAAAGAAGCAACTGATAAAATCTTTGAAAATTACGATTTTATTGTGATGCCAACCACACCAAATATTGCTTTTAAAATTGGCGAAAATCAAACTGACCCAGTACAAATGTATTTAGAGGATATTTTTACCGTACAGGCGAATGTAGTGGGTATTCCTGCGATTTCTATTCCCAATGGCACAGATGAAAATGGTCTTTCGGTAGGTTTTCAGATAGCAAGTAGCCATTTTCAAGAAGAAAAACTATTGAAATTTGCAAATGAAATAAGTAATTAGAAATTAAGAATTAGAAATTAGGAATGGAACAGCCTTTTGTCATTATGTAGCAATCTGGCTGTTTTTTCTGTTTTGTCATTGAAGTAATTTAGTTATTTAATTCTACTGACCTAAAAATCCTGCTTTTATTTGGCTGTTTAATCCTGTTAATCTTAAAATCCTGAAAATCCTGCTTTTATTTGGCTGTTTAATCCTGTTAATTTTAAAATCCTGAAAATCCTGCTTTTATTTGGCTGTTTAATCCTGTTAATCTTAAAATCCTGAAAATCCTGCTTTTATTTGG
>JAAFIN010000317.1 GCA_013297825.1 Cytophagales bacterium | reverse complement strand
ACTTTGAAACCCTTTGAGCTTTTTGACCCCTTTTGACCCCTTTTGAACTTTTATGTACCACAATGCACCACAATATACTGAAGAAGAAGTTTTGGGTTTTATGAAAAATCTCAAAGAAGGTTATACGCTTTCTTATGGAATGGGCGACTCAGACCCTTATGGCGGAGGTGCAAATTGGCATACAACATTGTTTTTTGATATTTCTACCCAAAAATTTTATCAAAATGAAAAATTTTGGGCTTCACAATACAATCACGACCCAGAAACAGACACCACAAATGAAATTACAGAAATAAAAGTTTTTGAAATTCTTAGGGGAATAAAAAAGTGGAGTATCAGCGTTTCTTTTGATAAAAAATAATTAAATCAACTAAAAATTTAGTTTTAAAAATTTAAAAAACATATTTTTTATTTCAAATTCAGAAAAAATACTTTTTTTTGTATATTTTTGGGAAAATATTTTAACAAAAATTAACGAAAAAAGCACAAAAAATATGCGTTCCTTTCTACTGTTGATTTGCTTATTTGCACACATTTCACTTTTTGCCCAAACCAAAAAACCGCTTACGCACGACGTATATGACAGTTGGCAAAGTATTCAAAATCAAATTATCACCCCTAACGGAAAATATGTGATTTATACCCTCAAACCGCAAGAAGGTGATGCAACCCTCCAAATTCAAAACATTACCACCCCAAAACCAACCACCAAAAATATAGCTCGTGGCGAACAAGCTCGTATTTCTATGGATAGTAAATTTGTGGTTTTTAAAATAAAACCACAAGAAGATACCACCAAACACCACAAACGCAAGAAAACAAAAGAAGAAAAACACCCCAAAGATTCTTTGGGTATTTATGCCTTAGAAATAGATACTTTGGTGAAAATTCCTGCGGTAAAATCTTTTCAAATGCCTGAAAAACAAGGCAGTTTTGTAGCGTATCTTTTGGAAGAAAGTAGCCCTAAAAAGGAAAAAGACGACAAAAAAGAAGATAAAAAAGGAAAAAAAGAAAAGGAAAAAAAAGAGAAAAAAACTGCTGAAAAAGAAAATAAAAAAGAAGAAAAAAAAGGAAAAAAAGAAAACAAAAAAACTGAAAACAAAAAAGAAGAAAACAAAAAAGAAGATAAAAAAACTCCCCCTCTGGGGGCTGGGGGGTTAAATACACAAGGCGAAGAACCTGAAAGTGATAGCCTCAAAAATGCAGGTTTGGAAGAATTAGCGGAATTAAACAAAACCAAAAAAGACACCATCAAAAAAACACCTTTGCAAAAAGCAGAGGAAAAAATTAAAAAATTGGAAGAAAAATTAGCGGAAATTGAAAACAAAAATAAACCTTCCAAAAAAACAAAAGCACCCAAAAAAGAAAGCAAAGACAACGGAACAAAACTTGTATTGAGAAATTTAATTTCTGCAAAACAAGATACTTTTCTTTTTGTAACACAATATAATTTTGATGAAAAAGGCACAAAATTAGCATTTTTTTCCACAGGAAATGATAGCACTTTCAAAGCTGGAGCTTATATTTTTGACCTTCAAACCCAAAAATTACAACACATTCTTTCGCAAGCTGGACAAGCAAAAAATCTTGTTTTTTCTGAAAAAGGTGACCAACTTGCTTGGGTGATGCACACTGACACCACCAAAAAAGGCGAAAAAGTACAGATAAAAAACCAAAAAATATTTCATTGGATTGATAAACAAAAAGAGGCTTCAATGCTTGCAGATAATGGTAGCCTTACACAAGATTGGGTAATTCCTGCGGATAGCAGACTTACTTTTTCGGAAAGTGGCGAAAGATTATTTTTTACCATTACCCCAAAACCCATAGAAAAAGATACTTCATTACTTGCTGACGAAATCGTGAATGTAGATGTGTGGAGTTGGCAAGATAACAAACTTCAACCACAACAAAATGTGGATTTGAAAGATGACAAAACCCCAAATTATAGAGCCTTAATTTATCCAAAAACAAAAAAAATCGTTTATTTGGCTAATTTAGATATGCCTACGATTTTGCTTTCTTCTGCGGAAAGTGATATTGCATTGGGTATTTCACAAATTCCTTACGAAAAAAGTTTTGTGTGGGAAGGTAGCGGTTCGCAATCCGATATTTATGTGGTAAATCTCAAAGATGGCAAGGCAAAACTTGCAGTAAAAGGCATACAAGGTGGTGCAAGTATTTCGCCAAAAGCTGATTATTTTGCTTGGTACAATCCCAAAGATTCTGCTTGGTTTGCTTACAATACCAAAACCGCAGAAATCAAAAACCTTACAAAAAATCTTAAAAATCCTTTTTATGACGAACTTTGGGATATGCCTGCAAATCCTTCCAATTATGGACAAATTGGTTGGACAGAAAATGACGAGCATTTTCTTGTAAATGACCGTTATGATGTTTGGCAAATTGACCCAACCCTCAAAAAACCTGCTACACGCCTTACCAGCAATGGAAATTCAAGTAGCAAAAAAGGCATTGCATCAGGCAGACAACAAAAAATTTCGTTTCGTTATCGCAAACTTGACCGAGAAGAAAAATTTATAAAACCTAATCAACTGTTATATTTCCACGCAACAGACGAAGAAACCAAAGCAGAAGGTTATTTTACCTTAACCTATGGAAAACCTGAAACTTTTACAAAAATAGTTTGGGATAATTGTCGTTTTGCTAATCTCCAAAAAGCAAAAGATGCAGAAAAATTTATTTTTACAAAAGAAACTTTCAAAGATTTTCCTGATGTGCATATTACAGACAATTCTTTTACCAAAATCACAAAAATAAGCACCGCAAACCCACAACAAAGTAAATATCTTTGGGGAACTGTGGAACTTGTAAAATGGGTAAGTATGACAGGTGAAGAATCTCACGGACTTTTGTATAAACCTGAAAATTTTGATGCAGGGAAAAAATATCCAATGATAACCTATTTTTATGAACGCCATACTGACGACCTCCACGATTACGTAACGCCAGCACCAAGTGCCTCCACGATACGTGCAAGTATGTACGCCTCTAATGGTTATCTTGTGTTTATGCCAGATATTCCTTACAAAACAGGACACCCAGGCGAAAGTGCGTATAATTCGGTAGTGTCAGGTGTTACATATTTGATAGGTCAGGGTTTTGTGGATAAAGATAAAATCGGTATTCAAGGGCAAAGTTGGGGCGGTTATCAAACTGCGTATTTAATTACACGTACCGATTTATTTTCTGCTGCGATGGCAGGTGCGCCTGTAAGCAATATGACAAGTGCCTACGGTGGCATACGTTGGGGTTCAGGAAATAGTAGAATTTCGCAATACGAAAAAGGACAGAGCAGAATTGGGGCAACACTTTGGGAAAAACCAAATCTTTATATTGAAAATTCGCCATTATTTCACGCTCCAAAAGTAAAAACACCGCTTTTGATAATGCACAACGACAAGGACGGTGCAGTGCCTTGGTATCAAGGAATTGAATATTTTATGGCATTAAAACGCCTCCAAAAACCTGTTTGGATGCTTACTTATAATGAGGAAGACCATAATCTCATTCAACGCAAAAACCGCAAAGATTTATCTATTCGTATGCAACAATTTTTTGATTATTATCTTAAATTTGAAAAAATGCCAAAATGGATGAAAGAGGGCGTTCCTGCAAGAGAAAAAGGAATAAAAAGGAGGTTTGAGTTGGATTAAAAAGCTGTCAGGAGAAAGGTGTCAGGAATCAGGTGTCAGGTTAGAAATGATATGTTTTTTTATAAAAACCAAATATTATATTGTTAGAGAAACCAACACCTGTGCAGTTTTGACCCTTAGGGTGTTTGCCCAAAAATGCCCAAAAGGCATTTTTTAGGGCAAACACCCTAAGGGTCAAAACTCTCTTAAAACTATTTACACAAAATATTATTTTATTTTTTTTATTTGATAATTTTTTGTGAAATATTTTTTTTCTTTTGGTTTTGGTGTCATTCTGAAAGAATCTGGCTGTTCTATGCGAAAAAAATAGCCAGATTCCTAAGAGGGCGTTTTAAAAGGGTACACATTTGCAAAAACCACTTGAAAGTGATAATTTTGAAATTGAAAATAAACATCAAAAACAAGTGATATATGCAAACAAACACAAAAAGAAAGAAATATCCAA
>JAAFIN010000316.1 GCA_013297825.1 Cytophagales bacterium | reverse complement strand
TTTAGCAACTAAACTTTATCCTACTGACCCAAGTAGATTGAGCGTACTAAGCAAAGAACTCAAAAAATGGGAAAAAGATAAAAATTACAAACAGCTTTCTAAACAAAGCATTGAATTGGGCATTTTAATCTTAAATGGTTTGCCTGAAAATGAAGAAGAAACCAAAAAAAATAATTCGTATTACCGCGAAAATTTTTGGCAAACTGTAAGCGAAAATACAAAACTTTTCACTGCCTTAGAAAAAATTTTTGATAAAAAAATGCCTGTTCCACTCAAAAAATGGGCGGAATTTAATGACCTTTGGGTGTATTTTTATGGGGAAGATTTTGCAAAAATAATTCCACACGCCTTAGAGATTTTTCACAATGTGCCTTATCAAGAAGGTTATTACAGGCGTTCATTCACCGCCCCAAATAAACATAAATTGCATTTTTGTAAGCAATTTAATTTTTTGAGTAGGTTGTTGAATAGAAAAACTTATGATATGTCATTGGAAGAACATTTGACATATTTTAATCATTTCTATGTTTATGATACTTTTGAATATGTTTTTGCTGGTGCAATCCTCGCAGGTAATGAAAAAATCTACAATATTCTATTAGATATTACATACAACCGCCACGAAACCACCAAAGCAGAAAAAGCAACCATCAAAGCAATGCTTCTTTCTAATCGCCCTGATGCGTGGGAGGCAGTTATCAAACTTCTCCTATCTGCACAAAGACAAGAAGGATTACGCCAAACCATTTTGGAATGTTTGGACGAAACGAATATTGGGGCAATGAAAGCGGTTATAAAAGTAATTTTGGACGAAAAACTTACACGCTTTTCTTCTGTGGTGCGTGCCTTAGATGTTTGGGCAGGTTTGGGTTGGGAAGCACAAAAAGAAAGCACCATAATTAGGTTTATGGAACTTGCGTATCGCTTTTTGGACAAACCACAAGAAATCCAAGAAGCAACCCAAAGCAAGGATAATGCAGAGGTTTTTATGGCACTTTGGGCACAAGGTATTTATGATGTAGAAAAATGTATGCCATTGATTGATGATATTTTGGCAAAAGGTGAAAACGAAAAAATCTTGCTTGCTTTGTATTTTATAAGTCTTGTAGATTTGGAGGAATTTACGCTAAAATATGTACTCAAAACCATAGAAAACGAGGATTTGGCAGTTTTTTCACAATCTTTATTGCTTTTGGGGAGAATTATACATCTTTTGTCCAAAAAAGAAAAAGAGGAACTTTTTGTAAAATTAGAAAATAGATTTGAAAAAGTTTCTGAAAAAGAACAAAAATTTGAGGGAAAAGTATTCTCTTGGCTTAATTTTACCATTCAAAAATCAACCGTTTTTGGGTCAATGCTTTATCTCATTGATTTTAAAGATGAAAAAGAATGGGATAAAATCCTTCCTTATTATGACAAAGGAGATGCCAACCAAAGATACCAAATCTGTAATGGTATTATTCCTTATGAAATGATTTCACAAAAATATTACGACAAAGGTGGAAAATTAAGCAAAAAACAAAGAGATTTTGCGTTTAGTGTGCTGAAAGACCGTTCTACAAGTGTGCAAGATAGAGCAATGGACGTACTTTCTTTTGGGGAATTTGAGGAGGAAGAATTGTCTATTTTCTTGGATACTTTGAACCGAAAATCCACCAACACACGCAAAAAAATTATTGAAATTCTTTTAAAATTACAAACAAATTCGTTGCAGAAATCCATTGAATTATTGTTAAAAGGTTCAGTAGAACAACGCCTTGCAGGTTTGGATTTGATTACACAAGCAAAAATCAAAAATTTATTAGCAAAAGATTGGATTGAAACAACCACAAAACAACACAGCGAATTTCCAAAAATTACCGCACAAGAAAAAATTATTGTGGATAAATTATTGGATACTGCGGTTGATGTGCTTTCATTTACTGCTGAAAATGGTTTTGGATTATTTGACCCAAATATCAAAATACCTTACCAAGTCCCAAGCATTCCAACAACAGGCGAATATGTTACGCAAATAAAAAAATATGAAAAAGACAATGCTTTTGGTTTGAGCCAATCTCCTGAAAAAATCAACAAAGCATTGGAAGCATTAGGAAAATTATTTTTGGTAAATAAAAATCACGAATACAGCATTGAATATTACGACAAAACCGTTCATACCGAATTATTAGGAAATGGTTTTAATATGTTCAAATATGATATTTCAGGTTTTACAGATGAACAACGATTTGAAAATTATCCTTTAAATGAACTTTGGGCTTCTTGGGTAACCGAAAATAAACTTACGCCTTTGGATTTGATGCTTATTCATTTAGGGGCAGAATTAGGGGCAAATATTCAGGAAGCAAAAGAAGAAGCAGAAACCGAAGAGGAAGAAATGGAAGGTGACGAAAAAAAACAGCTCAAAGCGTGGAAAAAATGGGAACAAAGCATCTGGAAAAAATTTGAAAAAATGTTTTTCTTTCCAAAATTACCAAAAAAACTTACCGAAAATGAATGGTACAATCCTGTTTTTCGCATTATTGAAATATTACCTTTGAAATTTCCTTACAAAGAAAAACAACAGTTTTTGGAAGGTTTTATTAAAACAATATTAGGCTCATTTTCTCAGGAAGAACTTAATGTAAATTTCCAAGTAAAAGGTTATTGGCAAATAGAAACCTATACTTGGCGAAATATTGCCCCAATTATAGGACTTTACAACAAATATCTTAACAGTTTTTCTTATAATGATGAACAATTTTCTGAAAATGTTTTGGTAGAAAATGACGAAAATCATTCTTTGAAAATTGACATCAAAAAACTTGATAAAAACACACAAGAAGCATTTAAACAAAATTTTAATGCGTATTGGCAACTCAAAAAATGGAATTATGAAACATTGCCACAAACAATGAAAGACATAAATGATTGGCGTGTGCGAGATTATGTGATTGGACTTGATGACACTGTAAGGGCTTATCATTATGGTTTTATTACCAAAGAGGAACTTATGACCGCTTTGATGACGCAAGAAGGTATCAGAATGTTGACTTATAC
This sequence comes from Cytophagales bacterium, assembly GCA_013297825.1. GTDB lineage: Bacteria > Bacteroidota > Bacteroidia > Cytophagales > Microscillaceae > JAAFIN01. The sequence goes on along the minus strand of JAAFIN010000316.1, from coordinate 1,156 downwards.
ACCAAAAAAAGAAGATGAAAAAAATCTCAAAAAAGATTTTCCATTTTTGGAGGAATTTACAAATTCTTTCAGAAATCGTATTTTGGAAATAGAACTCAAACGTGGCGATACTGACACAGCAGTAACACAATTAGCTGGTGCGTTGGTGGAAGTGTATGGTATTGATTATTTTATCCAAATAATTACAGGTTTGGGATTGAAAAATAGCGTTAATAAAGGTTGTGGTTATCTTCTGAAAAGGTGTTATCCTTTGAAAAATGAAACCCAAGAAACCTTTAATAAAAAAATTAAAAAAGCTGGTTTTCCTGAAAAAAGATTGGCAGAAGTTGCGACTTACGCCCCACAATGGGTTACTTTTATCCAAAATTATTTGAGTTGGGAAAATATGGATAGTGCGATTTGGTGGTTGCACGCCCACACAAACGGTTATCATTCTGCAGAAACCGAAACCGAAATTGCGAAATATTCTAAGGTAGAAATTGAACAATTCAAAGAGGGTGCAGTAGATAAAGAATGGTTTGAATATTTTTATCCATTTTTGGGGGCTGATAAATGGAAACTTTTGTATGATTTTGCAAAAAATGTTTCAGATGGAAATGGACACACAAGAGCAAAACTTTATGCTGATGCAATTTTGGGCAATCTTACCCTTGCACAAATTCACGACAAAGTAAAAGATAAACGCAATCAGGATTATTTAAGAGTGTATGGTTTGGTGGAATTAGACCCAAAAAACAGAGATAAAGATATGTTACAACGTTATCAATATCTCCAAAAATTCAAAAAAGAAAGCAAGCAATTTGGTAGCCAACGCCAAGCAAGCGAAGCCCTCGCAATGAGTATCGCAATGGACAATCTTGCACGCAATGCAGGATTTAGCGACCCAATTCGCCTTACGTGGGCAATGGAAACAGAGGAAGCTCTGGATATTATTGAAAAAGCAAAAGTTTTGGAATTTGGGGAAGTTGTCATCAATCTTACTATTGATGAAAACGGACAAGCGGATATTATTTGCAAAAAAGGCGATAAAATCCTCAAAGATGTACCTGCAAACCTCAAAAAAGAAGAAAAAATCATTGAACTAAAATCTTTTGTAAAAACCCTTCAAGAGCAATACAAACGCACACGCAAAAGCCTTGAATCAGCAATGATTGCA
>JAAFIN010000315.1 GCA_013297825.1 Cytophagales bacterium | reverse complement strand
TGGGGTTACCATAGTTCAACCACTTCGTGGTTGTTTAAATAGCTTTTTGTATTAAAAACCCTGAAAGGGTTTAACAATGGTAACCCCACGTGAAACGTGGGGAAACAACAAATAAAAAAATAGTAGGATAGAGAAGGAATTATTATTTACCCTTATTAAAAAAAATAAAATTATGCTAAAAACCTATTTAAAAACATTTTTAATACATTTTTTTGTATTATTTTTTGTGCAAAATAAAATTCTTGCACAAGAACATTTTTCTAAATTTCAGGCAAAACAAGTATTTGATTGTCCAAATTTTGACAAATTTGATGGTCTTTCGCTTTCTGGTGGTTCTTTTGTAAAACAAAAAAAAGTATTTCTGACTGTCGCAGAACAATCACAAATGGGTGGGCTTTGGTATGCCAAAGAAAAAATCAACTTTGAAAATGGCTTCAAAACAGAATTTTCGTTTCGTATGTCAGATTTCGGAATGAGTTGGTCTGACAATAGTATCAGACCTGGTGCTGATGGACTTGCTTTTGTACTACACAGCCAAGCCCAACCCGACAATGTAGGCGAAATAGGTGGCGGAATGGGTTATACCAATATGGAAAGTAGTATTGCGGTAGAATTTGATATTTGGAAAAATGAAGAACCAAATGACAACCATATTGCAATTCATTCCAACGGAACAGCAAAAAATAGTAGTGGAATGGAAGCCTGTAAGGCAATCAATAATAATCTACCTTTTGACCTCAAAGACAATAAATGGCACAATGTAGAAATTATTTATACCCCAAAAAAAATAATGATTGTGCGTGTAGATGGCAAAAATATTTTGGAAAAAGCCCTTGATATTTCACAAATGTTAGCACTCAACAATACGAAAGTTTGGGCTGGTTTTACTGCAAGCACAGGCGCTGCATACGCAAACCACGAAATCAAAAATTGGAAAATGACAACTTTTGAAACCAAAAAAGAAGAAAAAAAGGAAGAAAAGAAAGAAGAGAAAAAAGAAGAAAAAAACAAAGAAGTGGTTAAAATAAAAGAGCGTGAAATTATTGGAAAAAATAAAATAAAAGTCCAAAATAACCGCATCAGCATTGAAATATGGGACGAAGGCATAGAAGACGGTGATATTGTTTCTATTTTCCTAAATGATAAACCTATTGTAGATAATTACACGCTAAAACGCAAAAAACGTAAAATTGATATTACACTCGCAGAAGGCAAAAATACCTTAGTCCTTCACGCCATAAATCTTGGCTCACAACCCCCAAATACAGTTGCTATTAGTATAAAAGATGGCGAAAATATGCACAAATCCATCTTACAGTCTAATATGAAAACAAGTGAATCCTTAGAGATAAACTATGCACCGAAATAAAGCAGGATTTACAGGATTTTAGGATTATCAGGATTTTTTATAGAAAATAGATTTCCTACTTAGGTGTCATTCTGAAAGAATCTGGCTGTTTGGCTGTTCTACACAGTAAAACAGCCAGATTGACAAATTAAAAAAGTTTTCCAACAATTTCAATAATTTTCTCTAAACCTTCTTTGTCTGCTTCATCAAAATCATCAAGTACATCACTATCTACATCTAAAACCGCTACAACCTCATTTTTAGACAAAACAGGTACCACAATTTCAGATTTGGAGGCACTACTACAAGCAATGTGGTCAGCAAATTCATCTACATTTGGCACAATCAACGTAGCACGTGAGCGATAACACGCACCACACACGCCTTTGTGAAAAGGAATTCTCGTACAAGCCAATGTACCTTGAAAAGGAGCTAATACAAGCTGATTTTCTTTCACCATATAAAAACCTACCCAAAAGAAATTAAAAGTTTCTTTCAGAATAGCCACTACATTTGCCAAATTCGCAATTAGGTCAGTTTCTGCGTCTGTGATTGCTTTGATTTGAGGAATAATTGCGTTATATTTTTCAGTTTTTGTAGAATTTTGCGGAATGATGAGTGTTTCTGCCATAATTTTATGTTTAAATTGTATTGGAGGCTTTTTTTATAATTAAAAAATGATTTAGCACTTGTATTTTTATTTTTTTTTATCGTTCTTTGTTGTGTTTTTTTAGTTTTTTTTCAAAAAAATAAATTTTATACAAAATTAAATACAAAAGCCCAGATTTCAAACCTATACCAATTTTAAACCTATAAGGTTTTAAAAACCTTATAGGTTTAAGTAGTTGAAAAATAAATATTTGGTTGGATATTTTGTAGTTTTATACTTTTTTCTGACACCTTTCCCCTGACACCTTAAAATATATGCCTCTTGACCAAGTAACAGACGACCAAATAGATGATTATGGCAAAGAAGACAATCTAAAATCTTCGGAAATGCCTCTTATTGACCATTTAGAAATATTGCGTTGGCATCTTATCCGCTCACTTTTGGCGGTGTGTGTAGGAACTATTGGTGCATTTATATATGGCACGTGGGTTTTTGAGCATATTATTTTTGCACCTGCACGTGCTAATTTTTGGACATACCAACAAATGTGTGCATTAGGGAAATTTTTGGGTTCTGATGGGCTTTGTATCAATAAATTAAATTTTGTATTACAAAGTAGATTACTCACAGGACAATTTATGATGCACGTTACAGCATCTTTTATCATAGGAATTATCGTTGCGTTTCCTTATATTTTTTGGGAAATTTGGGCATTTGTAAAACCTGGCTTGTATAAAAAAGAGCAAAAAGCAACAAGTGGGGCAGTTTTTTTTGTAAGTGCTTTGTTTTTTATGGGAACGTGGTTTGGGTATTTTGTGGTTGCACCTTTGAGCATCAATTTTTTGGCAAGTTATCAGATTTCGCCAGAAATTCGCAACGAATTTGATATTGTTTCGTATGTTTCTACGCTGATTACGTTGGTGTTAGGTTGTGCATTGTTGTTTCAGTTGCCTGTTTTGGTATATTTTTTGGCGAGGGTTGGCGTGATTACTGCGTCATTTATGCGTACATACCGCAGGCACGCTATAATTGTGATTTTGGTGGTGGCAGGTGTGATTACGCCTCCTGACATTTTTAGTCAGGTTTTGATTTCTATTCCTTTGTATATTTTGTACGAATTGAGCATTTATATTGCCCAAAGCATTGAAAAACAAAAAGAAAAGATGGAAAAAGAGGAAGAAGAAAGTAATCAATAATAGTTTTTTTAACTCTTGGAGGGTTTTGAAACCCTCCAAGAGTTTAATGATAAATGGCTGTTTCATTCAACATTTATCATTATTTTTTTCTTAACTTCAAAATCTGTCCTTCATACAAGGAATTATCTTTAAGATTGTTAAGTTCTTTGATAGTTTTTACGCTAACATTGTATTTTTTAGCAATTTTATAAAGATTATCATTGAGTTTTACTCTGTGCGTAGTCGCATTTTTGAGCATTTCAGGGGTTTCTTCTTTTTCATCTAATTTTTTATCTTGTTTTTTATCTTTTTTAACGATTTCTTTTTCTTCTGGTTTTTCGGTTGGTTCTTCCTCTGGTTTATCTTTAAAATCTGCGTCTATTGGTGCGTCAGTAAGCTCAACGCCAAATCTTTTGCCTTGTGCCAAAAGTCTATTATACGCATTTTCCGAAATTTTTATCACAAGTTTGTCATTAACACCAATATTAGGCATTTGACCTATGATTTTTACGACCAAAGTGCGACCATTGGAAGTATTGCGTACCAAAACTTTTGAGCCTGTTGGCAAAGTTTTGTGCATAGCCAAAAAATGGTCATTATTACTTGAATTAGGTATTTTTTCTGCAAGTCCTCTTTCAAAAAAACCTTTTTTCAAAACCGTAAATGCTGAAAATCCTAAAAATAATACGAAAAAAACACCACAAAAAAATATTGATTTTTTGTTGATTTGTAATTGGGATAGATTGTTATAAATAAATTTCATAATAAAAAATGTTAAATGATAAATGATGAATGTTAAATGATGAATGATAAATGTTAAATAGAGTTTTTAAAATGAAGTCTAAAAATTGATAAAAAACATCAAAATTTTACAAAAAAAAAGAAAATCCGTGAAAATCTGTGTTAATCCGTAAAATCCGTGTTCCAAACTTGATATTTTTACATTTTAGGAATTAAGAATTAGAAATTAGAAATGAATTATTCTTAGTAGGATAATTTAAAAAGAAATCCGTGAAAATCTGTGTTAATCCGTAAAATCCGTGTTCCAAACTTGATATTTTTACATTTTAGGAATTAAGAATT
>JAAFIN010000314.1 GCA_013297825.1 Cytophagales bacterium | reverse complement strand
CCAACAAATGTGATTGTACTGTTGGAACAGGGGCAATTCCTGTTACCATCAGACCAACTTATGCCAACAATTTCACTGTTCAGTATGACAACAGAGATGGACAACTTGGAACAAATGTGGGTGATGTTAAACTTGCAGTTTATTCAGTGAGTGGTGGTTTTAATTGTAACAATGAAACCACTTACACCCCTGTAAATTGTGTGGATAATGTTGTTAAAGGCATTGAAACCATCAATATTACAGGACTTAATATGACTCACGGATCTGGTGGAGAAACTTTTTTAATCAGAATTATCAATAAAACGGTTGGTAAAACTGCTTTTGGTAAATTATGTACGTTTTATGGTACCACTTTGGGGGATATTGCTTGTCCTCCAAACAATGATTATGGGGCTTTAGAAGGTGAATTTGCTGCCATCAACACCCCAGCAGGTACTTACAGTGGAACAGCACCAGCTTTGGGTGTGCCAAATACCCCCACCCAAACCATTCCAAATTGTGTATTACCTGGTGGAAGTAACCCAGCCTCTGATGGTACAAATCCAATTCGCTCACAATCTTGGATTTCATTCACAGTTCCTTTTGATGCTGGATATAGTGCTGTTACAGTCCAATATTCAAATCTTGGCATTGCAGGTGCGAAAAATGCAGCCATTGCAGTTTATCGTTTTGGGTCTGCGAGTTTTAATAATTGTAACGCTCCAACAGGAAATTGTAATACCTTTGTCAATCCAGCCAATTTGCCTGGTATTGAATTGGTTTCTTGTGCAAATAATGTGTTTCAAGGTTCTGAATCAACCACATTTACCATCACAAAATCCGCAAATCCTCTTTGCCCTGCCATTTATTTTGTGAGGGTGATGAATGTTCACAATGAAACAAACCCAACACTGATGCCAGGATTTATCAGGGTGTTTCCTTATGCAGTTTGTAATGCTGGACCTGAATTGGTAACTGATGGTGGATTTTCAGGATGGCCTGGTTTAAAAAATAGAAGCACCAATGCAGATAATACTACGCAAACACAAGCAGCATTTGATGCAAATCAAGAAGATGATTTTATGTTTATACCTTCAGTTCGCACCACAGATGCTTATCCAAATGATTTGGATATGAATGTGAATGCTGTGAATACAGGTATTGCTCGTTTTGCAACTGATTATGGATTTTTAAGGGATAGAGTAAATGGTTCTGTGAATGCAACTGTTGCAAACCCTTTTGTACTTGGAAATGGTGCTGCTACTGATACTGTTACAACAGGAACACGAACAAATGGAAGTGGTGAATTGAATGTAACAGGTGTATCAGCAACCAATGTGGTGGGAACAACTTTTAGAAATTTTAGAACACAAATATCAGAGTTGAACCCAGAAGGTTATTACCTTGTGCAACCTTCCACTTGGACGATAAAAGACAACTTTTTTTGTTATGCGAATGGATACAGTGGTTATGGTGGGAGTTTGGGCAATGGTCGTCCTAATAATGCTTATTGCACCACAGGTGCAGGTGTTGGGCAAGAAGCTTGCGTAAGTATCACAAGAACGCCCTATCCAAACACAAGTGGATCATTCTCAACAACCATTGAAAGACCTCGCCAAGTTGCCCCTGCTTCAAGTGCCAATTATATGATTGTGAATGGTTCTTATGACCCAAATGGTGGATTACCTCCTGGAAAAGTGTGGTGCCAAACCATTCAACGGGGTTTAAGTCAGGGAACAGTTGGTTATTATATATTTACTGTTTGGGTACAAAATTTAATTGCAGGCGGTAGAAATTTTGATGTTCCACAAATACGTATGAGTGTATGTGATATGGAAGATGCCACAACAGGAAATTTACCGAATCCTCGCACCATTACCGCAGGTGCTGATAGTTACAACACACGTTTGCCTGGTGTAACCAATCCTGCTGTAACTCCTGTGTTGCACATACCAAGACCACCCACAAATCGCCTTGTTGCTCCTCGTGTTGCCTTCTCTTATGGTGCTGCAATGTCCTGTAACAAAACCATTGCCAATGGATATGATGCTGACGAACCAAGAGATGCACGCCTTAAAGTATTAGGTTCTTCTTTCCTTGTGAATGAAACCCCTGACAAATGGATTCTTATTCGTTGTGTGTATCGTGCGCCAAAAGATTCACGAGAAATGAATATCTGTTTGGAAAATCTTTCTCTTACCAAAAATGGTAATGATTTTGGTTTTGATGATATTGGTTTCCGTGAATGTTTGAATGCTGATGCTGCCACTTTTGATAAACTACTTAAAGGCGACCCTTGTGAATTAACAGATAATCCAAAAGTAATTGGTCCTCCTCTCACAGCACAAGTATTGGATTTCAAAGCAAAACTTGCTGGTGATAGAGTATTATTAGATTGGTTCACAACTCGTGAGGCTGATACGCAATCTTATGAAATCCAAAGAAGTGTTGATGGAAACAATTTTTATAAAATTGGAGAAGTTGATGCCAAAGGAACTGAAACAGGTGAAGCAACTTACAATTATATTGATAATGAATTGCCTTTTAGTGCAAAATATATCTACTACCGTTTGAAATACATTGATAGAAAAGGTTTTGGAACACTTGGTGCGATTGTTCAAGTAAGTTTGGAGGCATTTGAAACATTTGACCTTCGTCTTGTGCCAAACCCTGTAGAAAGTGAAAATGGAACTGAATTGCGTTTTAATGTTCCTGCTGGAAAAGTAATGATTTCTGTTACTGACCTTACAGGAAAAAAACTAATGGAAAATACAATTCAAAGTCAAAACGGTGAAAATCGTGTATTGCTGGAAACCAAAGGACTTTCTAATGGTATTTATATTGTGAGATTGTTCCAAAATGGCAAAGCAGTTACCAAAAAACTTGTCGTAAAATAATGGCTTGAAAATTATTTTTACAATATTCAAGTTTTTCTAAAAAATAGAATGTTGTAAAAATTTCTAAATTTATTTAAACCTATCAAAAAAAATACTTTCTTTTCACAAGAAAGTATTTTTTTTGTTTTATTATTTTGTTATTTTTGAATTTTTTAAGCTAAAACCTTTATTTTAAGTTTTTAGAAATGCTTTTTTTAATATAAAAATGTAATTTGATTTTTTTATAACCATTCATACAAAAATCAAAAACATAAATTTGTATTATTTTTGTGATGTAAAAAATAAAAAAAACAATAAAAATATAAATCTATTGCTTACAAAAATTCGTATAAAGCAATATATTATTAAAAGTTTAAGGTTTAAAAGATTAAAGTTTAAAATTAGAAAAATTTAATTAAAATACCATACATCTTGAAAATCTTTAAAATCTGATTAAAACTTTGTACTTACACCTTATCATTTGCACCTTCACAATTTAAAATATCACAAAAAACATATTTTATTACAATTTTAAACACCTTTTTTGGCTTACAAAGAAAATAATAATTTAAAAAAATATACTTATATCATAATGATTATGAAAAAAATTCATCAATATTGGCGTTATCATTTAATATGGCTAATTGTTGCTTTCTTTAGCACTGGGCAAATGGAGGTGAGAGGACAAAATCTTCCTAATACAGATGCCTGCTCCGCAACAGTAATAGCACTTTCTGCATTATCAACAGCACAATCCATCAATCAAACTTGCAATGTTCCATCTATTTTTGGTGGTTCTATAGTAACTACTGATGTACCTGCTACCTCTTGTACAGGCAGTGGATTAAATATTGCTAACACTGAAAGAGATGCTTTTGTGCGAGTGCGAGCAGAAATAACAGGACCTTTGGTGATTAGTTATGCAACCAAAACAAGTACTCCTAATATCGCACTTGCGGTTTATACAGGAAATTGTGGTCCTGACCCTGCAATAGGGCAATTACAATTACAACAATGTGCTGACAGATTTGGGGCAGGTTTCACAGAAACTGTTACTATTAATGCAGTTTTAAATGTAACCTATGTAATTAGAATAATCAATAGGACAGTAACACCAGGATTAGATATGGAAGGTTTTTTGTCAGTGTATAATGGTCCTCGTGAAAATGGGGATTTATGCACTGATGCCATTGATATTGCTATAGGAAGTTGCGACATACCATTTAATGTAAATGGTACATTTTACAACAATGAGAAATCACTTGGACACACAGGTTGCACACAAGGACAAGATGGTTGGTTGAAGTTCAACTTAGGAAGCAACAAAAAAGCACGTGTAACTTATGCAAGTTCCAATAAAATATCCACCATT
>JAAFIN010000313.1 GCA_013297825.1 Cytophagales bacterium | reverse complement strand
TTTTCCATTTTTCCTATTATTGCCTCTATGAGTGTTTTGCTCTCCATAAATTTAAAAGTGTTTTTTATTATTGTTTAACAAATTTAACACTTTTATTTTTTTTTACAAAAATGATACGAAGTATTGACCAAAGAAATGGAACATCACTTAAATTTTGCTTAAAATCAAATGTAAAAAGTTGGAATAAATTTATAAAACACAATACATCGCTTATAACAACACACCAAAATAAATGAAATGTCGTTCTTGTTTTTGAATTATAAATATCATAAATAAAAGCAATTAATAAAAAAATGAGAATAATTGGAGCAGAAAATCCAATTATTTGTCTGTGTTGTATATCATTTGTAATAAATAATATTAGAAAAAATACTGAAAAAATAACAGAAGAAAGTAAATTTTTAAATGCCCACATTTTGGTCAAAAGTAATATTGTACTGAACAAAAAGAATAACATCACAAATTTTAAAAATATAAAAATATTGATTTGGGAGGCATTATAAATACTTGCAACTTCCAAATATTTTTCTGGTGTATCTAATTGTTTTATAGAATATTCAAAAAAACTCACATTTTTCACATAAGATTCTGTTTTATCAAATCTTTGTATAGAAAAATCATCTATTTTGTTATAATATTTATTTTCCATTTCATTTAGCAAATTTTTAAAATATTTAAAATTATGCTTTTGAAAGCTATATGTCAAAATATTTTCTAAGTTTTTGATGTGTTCATAATTTGTTGGATTTTTCAAAGGCATAAATTCTTTCCCCAAATAATCTTTGTATTTTTCCAATATTTCATTCACTTTTTCAAGCTCTAAAATAAAAGGTACATCTGCAAAATTTTTCATACCGCCCTCATAATAATCGTGTAAAAAATTATCACACAGCAATCTATAAACAACACACTCATTTTTAAAATTTTGTTTGATAAATTCTTCATACAAAATACGTCCTCCTTGCCTTATTCTTGCCTCTTTTTTGCTTTCGTAATCTATCAACATTGATTTTTTGAGATTTTCGCCCCTTCTATTTTTTTCATCTCTTTTATTTGCCCAAGTATAGTTTTGATACCTTACACCTTTTAGATGAGGATTTTCTTTTTCATATTTAGCAATTACACTTTCAAAAAAAACCATATTGCTGTCTTGTGTTTGTTGTTTTACATTTCTAAAAAAAATGTCCATTTTCTGCGTAATATTTACCAAATAATCCATTTCATTGTGTTGATTGAAATGTGTATTTTTTATTTTTTTCAATACTGTTTTTTTCTCTTTTTCATCTGCGTAATGTAAACACACAATGATTTCTTCCAAAACCTCCATTTTGCGAATATACGCCAAATCTGCACGAACTTCACTTAAATTATAATATATATTCACATAAAAAGATGCTCCTACGCTTGGCATTATTATATTACTTGCAAAACTCAATACAACACCAAACACAACACAATATTTTTGGATAATTTCAGAAAAACTATACACATAGATTTTATTTTGAAAAAAGTACAAATAAAAACCATAAAAAATAAATGCCAAAATACTAATGGTTGCAGTTATTTGTAAGTGAATATCTGTGATAATTTGCAATGTGGGAATTTCGTGTATATTAAAACTTTGAATCATTAAAATTCCAATTAAAAACAACAAAATATTCCCCAAAAAAAACGAATAAAATGCTACAAAATGTGCTTTTGTTTCCCAAATTACAGGATAATTGACCAACAAATAACGGTCAAATCGTTTGAGGAAATTTGGATAAAAGATGTTAGATAAAAAACTCATAAATTTTTAGGAAAAATGTATAAAAAATATTTGAGAGATAATTTAAGAGATGATTTTGAGCGGTATTTTAATCACTTTATACGTTTTTTTTGATTTTTTGGCTAATTTTTTCCTATTTTTGTGAAAGTTTTTATAAAAATAATCTAAGAAAATGGCTGTTACAAAACCTGCATTCAAATACAATCGTCATCAATATACTGACGAATTTCTTTTTAATCTCTATAAATCTTTGGCAATTCCTCGTTTATTTGAGGAAAAAATGCTTATTCTGTTGCGTCAAGGCAGAATAAGCAAATGGTTTTCAGGCATAGGGCAAGAGGCGATTTCGGTAGGAAGCACCTTAGCAATGGAAAATGAGGACGTAATTTTTCCAATGCACCGCAATTTAGGTGTTTTTACAGCACGCAATATGGATTTATTCCGCCTTTTTACTCAATTTCAAGGCAAAACAACAGGTTTTTCCAAAGGTAGAGAACGCTCTTTTCATTTTGGAGCAATGGAATATAATATTGTAGGTATGATTTCGCATTTGGGACCCCAATTATCTTTGGCAAATGGTGTTGCACTTGCTCACCAATTACGCAAAGAAAAAGGCGTTTCACTTGCTTTTACAGGTGATGGTGCAACAAGTCAAGGCGAATTTCACGAGGCATTAAACGTTGCGTCTGTATGGGAATTGCCTGTGATTTTTTTGGTAGAAAATAATGGTTATGGACTTTCTACGCCTAATAATGAACAATATCGTTGCAAAAATATCATTGACAAGGCAATTGGTTATGGAATGGAAAGCGTAAAAATAGACGGAAATAATATCTTAGAAGTTTATCATACCATTAGACGATTGCGTGAAGAATTGGCAATAAATCCTCGTCCTGTGCTTGTGGAAGCAATAACGTTTCGTATGCGAGGACACGAAGAAGCATCAGGGGTAAAATATGTTCCACAACATTTATTTGATGAATGGGCGGTAAAAGACCCAGTAGGAAATTTTGAAACTTTTTTGCTAAATGGAAAAATTGCCTCCCAAAAAATGATTCAAGATTTTAAAGAAGGTTTTAAGGCAGAACTCAATGAAATCATTGAAAAAGCGTTCCTTGTACCAATGCCTACGCCTGATTATGAGGCAGAAATGGCAGATATTTATGCACCACTCACAGAACCAAAGGAAATTTTGCCTGAAAATCCTGAAAATAGCACTGAAAAACGCCTTATTGATGCCATTAGTGATGGACTTAGACAATCTATGCAACGTTTTCCTGAGTGTGTGATTATGGGACAAGATATTGCAGAATATGGCGGTGTATTCAAAATTACGCAGGGTTTTGTGGATTTATTTGGAAAAAATAGGGTAAGAAATACGCCTTTGTGCGAATCTGCGATTGTGGGGGCTGGTTTGGGACTTTCTATAAAAGGTTTTAAATCAGTGATAGAAATGCAATTTGCAGATTTTGTAACCTGTGGTTTTAACCAAATTGTAAATAATTTAGCAAAAATTTATTATCGTTGGGGACAAAATGCTGATGTGGTAATTCGTATGCCAACAGGTGCAGGTGTGGGGGCAGGACCGTTTCATTCGCAATCCAATGAAGCGTGGTTTTCACACGTTGCAGGTCTAAAAGTGGTTTATCCTTCCAATCCTTATGATGCAAAAGGGCTTTTGTGTGCGAGTATTGCAGACACAAACCCTATAATGTTTTTTGAACATAAGTTTTTGTATCGTTCTACGCTTTCACAAGTTCCTGATGAATATTACACCATTGAAATAGGCAAGGCAAATGTGGTGCAAGAAGGTGGGGATATTTCGGTTATTACATACGGATTGGGTGTTCATTTTGTGGTGGATATTGTGAAAGAATTAAAATTAGAGGGAAAAGTAGAAATTTTGGATTTGCGTTCTTTGCTTCCTTGGGACAAAGAAGCAGTTGAAAAAACAGTTAAAAAAACAGGAAAAGTATTAGTTTGTCACGAAGACACACTCACAGGAGGTTTTGCTGGCGAAATTAGTGCGTGGATTGCAGAACATTGTTTTGAATATCTTGATGCACCTGTGTTGCGTGAAGGCAGTTGGGACACACCTGTACCATTTTCACCACCTTTGGAACAAGCATTTTTGCCAAAAGAAAGAATAAAAACCAAAATTCAAAAGTTGTTGGAATATTGATTTTTTTAGGGGGAAAGGTGTAAGGGGAAAGTACAAAAATATAAGTATTATTTTTTAAAAATCATATATTGAATACACAAAAATTAAATTGATTGGCAAAAAAAATCCTTTTCTTCACACAAAGAAAAGGATTTTTTGATGTATTAGACTTACCAAGTCTTTAAGACTTGGTAAGTCTTGTATTATTGCTTGCTTATTCTGATGGTTTTTGTAACACCACCAGCTTCCACATAAGCATAATAAATACCTTGTTGATAACCACGCATATCTATTTTTGTGATAATCTTGTTATCTTTGAGCGTTTGCAGAATTT
>JAAFIN010000312.1 GCA_013297825.1 Cytophagales bacterium | reverse complement strand
CTAAAATGTTTGACAATGAAATTTTTTTGAAAGCATTTGAAATTGCAAAAATCTCAAAATTTACCACAGAACAAATGGAACTTTACCAAGAAAGTCTTAACACTTATCGTGATATTCACAATGTTACAGAAACTGCTCGCATTGAAGGGGAAATTAAAGGAGAAATTAAAGCCCAAAAAAAAATTGCTGTTGCTTTAATGGAGGAAGGAGCAACTGACGAATTTATTGTAAAAATTACAAAATTACCTTTGTCAGAAGTTCAAGGAATTAGAAAAGAAAATAATTTTTGATTTTTTCCAAAAAGCATTTGAAATTGCAAAAATCACAAAATCCACCTTAAAATAAATAAAAATGTGATTGTTTGCAGAACACAAAAATAATATAAAACCAAAAAATGCGAACTGAAAAGCTCGCATTTTTTATATAATAAATTACTCAAAAACCTGTTCTTTTTCTATTTTATCAGCATTATACGTAATAATTTTTAGGCGTTTTCCTTGTTCGTTGAAATATTGCCAATCACCACTTTTTTTGTTGTAACGATAAAGTCCCAATATTTCATTTTTACCATTTGCAAAAAACTTTTTGTAAGTACCTGCACGCATATCGCCCCTGTATTGTTGGGATTCTGTGGGTTGATTTTGTTCGTTGTATTTAATCCAATCGCCTGATTTTACATTTTTTACATAACTTTCGGTAGCTTCAAGTGTATTATTTTCCCTAAAAATCTTGCGTTGCCCTTCTTTTTTGCCATTTATATAAGTTTCTTGGGTTTTTACATTTCCGTTTTCGTGGTAAGTGATAAGGTCGCCCTCATTTTTGCCATTGATGATTTGTTGGGTAAGTTTTGGGTTTTTATTGGCATAAAATTGCTTAATGGTTTGTTCTTTTTCTTCATCTTTGTAGGTAATTTCTGTTTCAGGATTTCCATTTTCATAAAATATTTTTTCTGTGCCTTTTCTAATGCCTTTGTCATATTTGGTGATTTGGCGAGGTTTTCCATTTGGAAAATATGTAAGATAATCCTCGTCAAGAATATCATATACATATTTGGATTTTAGCATAATTTGCCCTTTTGTGTCATATTGGAGATATTCACCGTGTTTTTTTCCGTTGTGATTATTTGCAATAATTTGCTTTTCGCCTGTTTCGTAATAAGTTTTAAAAATTCCGTGTTGCAAGCCATTTTTATAACCTTCTTCACTTTTGAGGCGTGCATTTTCATAATATCGTTTTGTAATACCATTTTCTTTGCCATTCACAAAATAACTTTCTTGTTGGAGAATTTCGGTAGGATAAAAGAGTTCAGTTTTTCCATTGGGCGAATGAGATGCAAATTCACTTTTTTTCTGAATTTTCCCATCAGGATAATAGCTAATAAGCAAACCGTGAAGGCTATCATTTTTATAAAAACCTTCTTGTAGAAGTTTGCCTTTTGGGTCATAAATTCTAAAACAACCATCTTTTAGGTCATTTTTTAGGGTAACTTCATTTTGTTTTTCGCCTGATTTATAAAAAACCGTAAAAATGCTGTCTTTTTTTCCTTGTTTATAAAAACCTTGAAATGCTACTTTTCCGTCAGGATTATAATATTTGTATTCACCGTGTTTGGTATCATTTGCCATTACAAAAAATTCTTCACGCACTTGTGAAGGAATTGTATCATAAAAAATCTGTTTTTTTGTTTGGGCTTGTGTATGAAATGCCAATCCTAACAAAGGCAAAAAAAGAAATATTTGACGCATAAAAGAAAATTAAGAATTAGGAATTAGCCAAATACAAAAAGTATAAAAGCATTATTTTACCAAAATGTATATTTTAAAAATATACGATTTTTTTGGAAAAAAGTTTTTGAGAAAATAAAAAAACGTGTATAAAAAATATTGTTGTAATTAAATTCTTTTAAAAAAATATTCTATACAAACAATTTATTATTTATTTATAATACTTATTTTTCTAATGAATTTCATTGTCTATTCTGCACGACAATAATGTAACATCATCAGTATAAGGCACATTTTGTCTAAAATCATTCATTTTTTGGATAAGTGCCTCGTGAATATCACTTAAATTGGTGTGTTTATTATTTTTTAAAAAATCCAATAATCGGTCATCTCCAAATTGCTCTCCTGCGAGATTATTCAATTCAGTAACACCGTCAGTAAAATGAAAAAGATAAAAATTTTTCAGGCTGTTCATTGTGGTTTCTTGCAAAAAAGGCAAAGGCTCAAAAACACCCAAAACCGTTGTTCCTGTATCCAATATATGTGTGTGATGCGTGTGCAAATCAAACAAAATAGGAGGATTGTGTCCAGCATTAATGTATGTAAGATTTTGGACTTCACTGTCATATATTGCAATAAAAAACGTAATAAAATGTTCGCCTTGTGCATTCCTATAAATGGAATGATTAAGTGCCTCCACAATAGCACGCAGTTGGGTAGTTTGTCGTACTAATGTTTGCAAAGATGCCTGAAAATTGGACATCAACAACGCAGCAGGCACACCTTTTCCTGATACATCAGCTATGCACCAAAGGTGTTTATTATTATCTATTGCAATATAATCGTAATAATCGCCTCCTATTAGGTGATGCGGATAATAGGTTGCTTTGATTTTTATTTTTTTGTTAAAAGGTAATTTTTTTGGAAATAATAAACTTTGCACTTGTTGGGCAATTTCCATTTCACGTTGCAAGCCTGCTTGTGCAATTTGCTCACGCACAAGTTTTTTGTTTTCTATGGCTACCAATATTACATTTGTAAGTGTTTCTATAAGTCTTGTATCTATTTCTGTATTTTCTTGGGTTTCATTTGGATTAGGATTAAAAAAAAGATATGCTAATATATTATTTTTATGAAAAACAGGTATAACAATTTGAAATTCTTGGAATTTTTTTTCTTCAAATAAAATATCTTTGGTGTAAGTCAAAGTTTTGATATTGGTGAGTGCTTTTTGTTCCAATGGAAAATGACTAAAATTAAAACTTGTCCCAAAATTAACCCTGCAAGCCCATTCTTTGTCCCATACAAAAAGTGCCAATTTTTCTAATTGCAAAGTGCCTCTAAGTGTAAATTTGTACATCATATACAAAGATTCTTCAGGCATATTGTTATTGATTGCCTCTGTTATTTCCAAGATAGCATCTAATTCTAATTCTTTGCGTTGAAATTGTGCTTTGAAATCCATAAAGTAAAGTTTAAAAGGTTCAAAGTTTAAGGTTTAAAAGTTTAAATAAATACTTTTTTTAGCGAAGAAATTTTTTTATAAAAAATTGCAAAAAAAACATATTGACCAAAAAGAAAATACTTGTTCCTATTGCCAAAAAAAGATATTTGTAAATGGTATTGTCATTGAAAAAATACATTTTTTGGAGTTCATTTGTCAAAAAAAATGCAGGAATTATCATCATAATTCTTCTTACTGATACTTGACGAGGCGTAAATTCTTTGTATTTTTTGTGCAAAATAAAAATCCACATACTACAAATTATCCAAATAATGAAAACGACAAACATAATATAAATGTTAAATGGTAAATGAAACAGCCAATTTTGGTTTTTTAAATTTTTGTGATTTATTTACTTAAATTTGGTGTGATTTTATGATGTAAGAATAAATAAAAAAAGGCTTGTGAATATAAATTTTTGTTAATAACCATTAAAATCACTTTTATAACCACAAAAATAACATAAAAATCATTGTAAAAACGAAATATTTATAAAGATTTGAGCGTTTTATTTGAAATTTATATTTCTAAATATTCATTTTTTTTGTAATTTTGTAAAAACAAAAATCAAAAAAATGACAGAAGATTTAGAAATATTTATCAATCCATACACAGATTTTGGATTTAAAAAGTTTTTTGGAGATGAAGACAACAAAGATTTATTGATGGATTTCTTAAATGCACTTTTGGGCAATGAAGTCAAAATAAGTAATGTTAATTTTCTAAAAAATGAACATCTTGGCAAAAGAGAAACTGACAGAAAAGCTATTTTTGATATTTTTTGTGAAAATGAAAAAGGCGATAATTTCATTGTGGAAATGCAAAAAGCAAAGCAAATTTATTTCAAAGATAGAGCATTATATTACACATCTTCTGTCATTCAAGAACAAGCCAAAAAAGACAACAAAAAAGAAAATTTTGTTTGGGATTTCAAATTACCAAGTGTTTTTTTGATTGCAGTGATGGATTTTAGGTTTGATGAAAAATTTACGCAAAAAATAAAACACGATATTATGCTTCTGGATATAGAAGATAAATCGTTATTTTACGAAAAATTAAGAATGATTTTTTTGGAAATGCCAAATTTC
>JAAFIN010000311.1 GCA_013297825.1 Cytophagales bacterium | reverse complement strand
TTTTGCTTTTTACTGATTCCTGACTACTGATTCCTGACTACTGATTGCTGACTACTGATTGCTGACTACTGATTCCTGACTACTGATTCCTGACTACTAACAACTATTTCCACCTTTATCATAGTTTCTTCCATATCATAAATCAGTTGTTCGTGTTCTTCTTGTGTGAGGTCAATCGCAAAAGGCGTGATAGTAGTACGCCATTCCATTGCGATATTAGTCAAAAATAACACAATCGTTAAACTCAACAGGAAAAAAAAGCGAGAATATTGATGAATGTCAATTTTGGGGTCTTTTTTGAAATAAGTCATAAAGAATTTTAATATAAAAAATCTTCATAAAATAAAAAATTTATGCAAATTTAATTTTTTTATAAAACTTTTCATAACATATTTTTGAAAAAATTAAAACCTTTTTTGTGTTTTATAAGGTTTTAAAAACTTTATAAGTCTTTTATGTTAATAAATATTCTCAAAATAGCTTTTTTCAAATATTTTTTTTAAAATGCACAACACAACAAAAAATTTTATTAAAAAAAACATTTTTTATTAAAAAAATATCAAAAAATATTTGTAGTTTTGGAAAATTACTAAAAAAAAACTTAGACACTTTTAGCATACATAACACACTAATTTTATAAAAAAAATTGAATTTTGGCTTTTTCATTCCTAATTCTTAATTCCTAATTCTTAATTAAAAATGTCATTTCACTTCGTATCACTCAAATCTTATTGTTCTGCTGAATGGTTGGACAATGCTACATTGCAATATCGCACCGTTTTTGACAAGGCTGAGATTGATTATCTAAGGGCTGAAGTTACACTTGCCAACAAACGCATAGGTGGCAGAGATTGGGATATGCCTGTTGTTTTCAAACTTTTTGACCAAGATTGGAAAGAACTCACTTCTCTTGAACAAACTGTAAAATTTTATAAAAATGAACCCCTCGCCAAAGCTCGTGATGGTTGGGGAAATGCCACAAAAGGCACATATTATGATGAAGGAACTTATACGTGGGTGGTGTATCACGAAGAAAAAGAGCTTGGACGTACCACTTGTTATGTAAATGACATTGGCGAAGTAACGCCAGAAGAAAATCCTTATTTTGAAATGAAAAGTATGCAGGCTTATAAAGGTGTGTATGATTTTGATGAAGATAATAAGAATTTTTTGGTACAATTTAACAAAGATACCACACAATACGCTTGGCTTCAAACCGAACTTATCAACAAAACCGATAAAGCGTGGGAATATGAAATGATTTTTTGCCTGACTGACCACAAAGGCGAAAGAAAAGGAACTACTGTGCAGTATGGCAAAGTAGAAGAAGGCAAATTAAATAATCTTTATACTTTTGATGCTGGTTGGGGAAATATGGAAGCAGGAAGTTACAAAGGCGATTATTATTATTGGCACGTGCATTTTATGGGAATATGTATCGCAACAGGACTTATGCAAATGGGTGATGAGGACATAGAAGGTGATATGGATTGGACAGAAGGGCTTGGTTGGGGTGATGACAATAGTATTTCAAAAAATAACCCTACCAATCCTAATAAAACCACCAACGAAATAATCCCTTTGCCTGAACTTTTGGCAAAACTTGACGCTTTGATTGGTTTGCAAAAGGTAAAAATGCAGGTCAGAAAACACATTGATTACACGAAATTTGTGCAACTCCGCAAAAGCAAAGGTCTTGAAAAAGATAGCCCTTTCAAAATTCATAGCGTATTCACAGGTAATGCAGGCACAGGTAAAACAACTGTAGTCCAAATGCTTGGAAAAATATACCAATCAATGGGCTTGCTTTCCAAAGGACACGTTCATAAAGTAGATAGAGCGGAACTTATTGGTGAATTCATAGGACAAACCGCCCCAAAAGTAAAAAAAGCCATTGAAAAAGCTCGTGGCGGTGTTTTATTTGTTGATGAGGCTTACGCACTTATGCGTGATGAGGACGATAACAAAGATTTTGGACGTGAAGCAGTGGAAATATTGATGATGGAAATGTCAGACGGAAAAGGCGATATTGCGATAATGTTGGCAGGTTATCCTGATGAAATGCGTAAATTTTTACACATAAATCCAGGTTTGAAATCAAGAATATTCCATTTTTATCATTTTGATGATTATTCAGAAAATGAATTGATGGAAATTTCCCAAAAATATGCTGGCGACCAAGACCTTACTTTTGACAATGATGCAATTCGCCAACTTAGGAAGGTAATTCAAGAGGGACTTTTTCAAAAAGATAAAAGTTTTGGTAATGCACGATTTGCCCAAAAAATAATAGATGAAGCCAAAATTGAAATGGCATCTCGTATTATGCAACACGAAAATCCACAAGACCTTACCAACGAAGAAATTTCTATGTTTTTGAGGCGTGATTTTTTCCAAGATTAAATAATAATGGTGAATGGTAAATGATAAATGGAACAGCCAAATTACCAAATAACTCATTTTTTTGTCATTCCGTAGGAATCTGGCTGTTTTGCTGTTCTTTGTAGTAAAACAGCCAGATTCTTTCAGAATGACAACCTTTTTTTAAAAATTAAACCTTTTTTCAGTACATAAAAATATGACATACTTAGAACAACTTATCCGTGATTGTTTGGAAACTCAAAATCCTGTGTTAGACTTAAGTTATCAAGGATTTTGTGATGGCGTATATCCTGAACTAAAATTATTAGAAGAATGTACGCATTTGACAAGTTTGAATTTGACAGAAAATTATGGGATAGACCTTTCTTTTTTGCCATTTTTGACCAACTTAACATATTTGAATTTAGATGAAGTTTATCCTCCAGACTTTTCTATTTTGCAATCTCTCACAAATTTAACATATTTGAGTGTAACTATGAGTGAATATGGATTTGAGAATGATGTACCATATGATATTTCTTCCTTGCAATATTTGATAAATTTAATAAGTTTGAATTTAGATACAGTTACTATTTCAGATATTTCTCCTTTACAATATTTAACAAATTTAACAAGTTTAAATTTAAACTATACTCAAATCTCAGATATTTCTCCTTTACAATATTTGACAAATTTAACAAATTTAAGTTTTGACAGTAGGAATATTTCAGATATTTCTGCTCTACAATATTGCACAAATTTAAAAGATTTGAATTTACAATTATATGAAACTCAAATCACAGATATTTCTGCTTTGCAATATTTAACAAATTTAACGAGTTTAAGTTTACAATTATCTGAAACTCAAATCACAGATATTTCTGTTTTACAGTATTTGACAAGTTTAACAAGTTTAAATTTAGAATTAACTTCTGCTCAAATTTCAGACATTTCTGCTTTGCAATATTTGACTAATTTAACAAGTTTAAACTTGCAAGGTGGGCTATTTTCAGATATTTCTGCTTTGAAGTATTTGACTAATTTAACAAGTTTAAACTTAAGTGGTCGAATTTCAGATATTTCGCCTTTGCAATATTTAACGAATCTAAAAAGTTTAAACTTAAGAGGTCTAATTTCAGATATTTCGTCTTTGCAATATTTGATAAATTTAACGACTCTAAACTTACAAAACAATCAAATTTTTGATGTTTTTCCTTTGCAATATTTGACAAATTTAACAACTTTAAATTTACAAAACAATCAAATTTCAGATATTTCTGCTTTGAAATACTTGACGAATTTAACAAGTTTAGATTTAAGTAGCAATTACACTCGTTTCTATGAAATTCGAAAAGTAATAAAAAACAATAAAAGAAATAATATTATCAAAGAATTTTATTCTCTTTTTCAGTCTTTAATTTCAAAAATATTACCCAATACAACAAAAAAACATTCTATTTTTAGGTCTTTAATCTCAAAAATATTCCCCTATTCAACAGACAAAATTGGTTGTTTGTTACTTTCAGATATTTCAGCTTTGAAATACTTGACGAATTTAACAACGCTAAATTTAAACACTAATAATATTTCAGATATTTCTGCTTTACAATACTTGATAAATTTAACAACTTTGAATTTGGGTAATAATAAAATTTCAGATATTTCTCCTTTACATTATTTAACAAATTTAAAAGAGTTATTTTTAAGTCGGAATCAAGTTTCAGATATTTATCTTCTACAATCTTTGATAAATTTAACAAATTTAAAATTAGAAAGTAATCAAATTACAGATATTTCTCTTTCGTGGCTCAATTCTTTGACTAGTTTATACAGTATTGGTCTTTCAGGTAATCCTATTAAAAACATTCCGCAAGAAATTTTTACTGACTTTGGTAATATCCATAAAATGCGTGATTTTTTGGGAGATTTGGAAAAATTTGAAGGAATTGAAAATAAAGAGATAAAAGTAATTTTTATTGGAAATGGCAATGTAGGCAAAACCCAAATCGCAAAAAGGTTGGTTGAAAAAGAAAAATTTGTGTTTGATAGCCAACACAATTCCACCCACGCAATCGTAATGTTGCGTAGAAAATTAGGGAATTTTCAGTTGAATTGTTGGGATTTTGCTGGACAAGATTTGTATCACGCCACACACCAATTATTTATGCAAACCAATGCTTTG
>JAAFIN010000310.1 GCA_013297825.1 Cytophagales bacterium | reverse complement strand
GCAATTTTTTATTTTGAAAAAATTGCTTTTAAAGTAAGTGTTAATTTTGTCTTAATGTATTATTTAAAAAAAAAATTCTTAACGTATATTGCTACATTTGTGTTTATAACCAAATATGTTTATGAACACAATCCACAAAATGCTTTTTACAACTATATTTTTATGGTTTTTGAATTTTATAATTGTTTTTGCACAACCACAAATAAAATTTGATTCTTTGGAATATAACATTCCTCCCATCAAAAAAGGACAAAATTATACCTTAAAAATTCCCTACAAAAATATAGGAAACAAACCGCTTATTATAACACAAGCGTCAGGTTCAGGTACGCCCTCTATTTTTTATCCAAAAGAACCTATATATCCAGGTAAAAGTGATTTTATTACATTCAAAATGCCTGCAAATTTTGTAGGAAAAACCACTCAAAATATTTCAGTAAATACTAATATTGACAATAAAAGCATTTTTTTAAAAATAAAAATGCAAATTATTGAAAATGAAATACCACAAAATAACACCCTTAAAAACGTAGTTTTTGGAAAAGTTACAGATAAAAATAATGAACCTGTAGCTTATGCAACTATCTTTGTGGAAGGCACAAATATTGTTACAGTTACTGATATAGAAGGAAATTATACCATAAAAGCACCTTTGGATAGTATTTTAGTTTTTAGTTTTGTGGGTATGAAAACCGAAAAAATCTTGATTGAAACCCAAGAAATCAACATAAAACTCCAAGAAATTCCCATTGAAGGGGGAATAATTCCACCTTTTAGAGAACCTCATAAACTTAAAAGAGATACCCCACCACATTCCACTGTTTCAGTTAAAGATTTAAAAAACGCAAATAATGCGTCTTATAATTTTAAGAAAAATTTAAAAAATAATGCACTTGTGCTTTATTACACTGATACGCTTACATTAAATAATAAAGACCTTGATTTTCAAAAAAAATATGCTTTGTGGTATTCTCCAATAAGTACCCACAGCAAGGAATACCAAGCATACACAAAAAAATATAATTTGCTAACTTTTAAATATTTGAATAAAAAATATAAAAAAGATTGGCAAATAAATGTCAGAAAAGATGTAGTTGGTTTGGAAAAATTTACAAAATAAAACAAAAAAGCAATTTTTTCATTTTGAAAAAATTGCTTTTTATTGGTATTTTACTACTGATAACTGACTACTGACACCTTTTTATTCTGAAAAATACTTAAAAAACAAAGGTATTGTTTCAATGCCTTTATAATAATTAAACAAACCATAATGTTCATTAGGCGAGTGAATTGCATCACTGTCCAATCCAAAACCCATCAAAACACTTTTTAAGCCAAGTTCTTTTTCAAAAAGTGCAACAATCGGAATACTACCTCCTCCACGTGTAGGAATAGGTTTTTTGCCAAAAGTTGTTTCCATTGCTTTGCTTGCTGCCAAATATGCTTTGGAATCCGTAGGCGTAACCACAGGTTCTCCTCCGTGATGTGGTCTTACTTCTACTTTCACACCTTTTGGGGCAATACTTGTAAAATATTTTTGGAAAAGTTCGGTAATTTTATCAGAATTTTGGTTAGGCACAAGACGCATACTAATTTTAGCAAAAGCCTTAGAAGGCAACACCGTTTTAGCACCTTCGCCAATATAACCGCCCCAAATACCATTTACATCTAAGGTAGGTCTTACACCTGTTTGTTCCAAAACAGTATAACCTTTTTCACCTCTGGTTTCTTCTATTTGAAGGTCTTGCGTGTAAGCCTTCATATCAAAAGGAGCAAGATTTAATTCTTTGCGTTCTTGTTCAGAAAGCACAAGCACATCATCATAAAAATTAGGAATGGTAATGTGTTGGTTGGCATCTTTGAGCGAAGCAATCATTTCACATAATACATTGATAGGATTAGCCACTGCACCACCATACACGCCAGAATGTAAATCACGATTTGAGCCTGTAATTTCTACCTCCAAATACGACAAACCTCTCAAACCTACATCAATAGAAGGCGTATCATTGGCAATAATGGAAGTATCAGAAATCAAAATTACATCAGCTTTTAGTTTTGCTTTGTTGGCACGCACAAAAATTCCCAAATTATTAGAACCTACTTCTTCCTCGCCTTCTATCATAAATTTGATATTACAAGGCAAAGAATTAGTTTTCATCATAGTTTCAAATGCTTTTACGTGCATATAAACCTGTCCTTTGTCATCACAAGCCCCACGTGCATATATTTTTTCATTTTTGACAACAGGCTCAAAAGGCGGACTATCCCAAAGATTCAAAGGGTCAGCAGGTTGTACGTCATAATGTCCATACACCAACACCGTAGGGAGTGCAGGATTGATGATTTTTTCTGCATATATGATAGGGTGTCCTGCGGTTTCGCATATTTCAGCTTTATCCACGCCAGCCTCTTGTAGTTTTTTCTGCACAAATTCACTTGCACGCCTTACATCACCTTTATATTTGCTATCAGCACTTACGGAAGGAATACGCAAAAAGTCTAACAATTCGCTTAAAAAGCGGTCTTTATTTTCTTGGATATATTTATTCACGTGATTTATTTATTTTTTATTTTAATTTTTTTGGGAAAAAATATGATTTTTTTACAAAAATAATTTTTTTTTATTAAAAAAAAAATTATTCTGAATATATATATTTAAGGCACAAATGATAAATGTTGTATAAAATAAACTTTTTTAGTGTGTGATAATTTGGCTATTTTACACCATCATAAAAAATATCAAAAATTCTTACAAAACCAACTAAATTTTTAGTTTTAATATTAAAAATTGTTTTTTTTTAATATTGTAATTATTCCAAAAAAAGTGCGTATTAACCATTAAAATACTTTTATTTAATTTTGCATTTGTCAAAAATCACAAAAAAACAATTTTATGAAACTTCCTTTAAAAAACAATTTAAAATTTGCTTTTGCTTTCGTTTTTACTATTTTGTTTGGTTTAAATGATTTTATTTTTGCACAAAATAACCAAGAAGACATATTTTCTCCTTATCGCAAGGGCGACAAATGGGGCATTTCTACACTTGACAAAAAAATAGTTGTTCCACCTATTTATGATGAACCATTGCGTATGTATAGAGATTCCTCAATAATTGATGGAAAAATATTGTATTACGCAAGTGTCAAAATCAATGAAAAATATGGAGCAGTCAATGAAAAAGGTGAATTATTTATTCCTGCAATACACTCAAACCCTGTGAGATTATGTCAAGGTTTTTTTATTTCTGCTGAAAAAGATGGTGAAATGGTTATAAAACAAACGATTTATACCTATAACCAAAAAAAAATATTTTCAGGTGAATTTATATCTGAACTTATAACTAGATTTAAAGATGGACTTTTAGCTGTTCCTTTGGGTAATGCTAAATTGGGTTTTATTAATTATAAAGGCAAAACAGTTATTCCATTTATTTATAATGAAGGACTTTATGACTATAATTTTAAAAATGGTTTTGCATTGGTTCGTAAATTTGAAGAACGTAAAATGGGGGTTATTAACAAAAAAAATAAAGTAATTTATCCTTTTGTACTTGATGAATATACTTATATGACTGTTGAAAATGGAATTATTACATTGCGTATTATTAATGATGATGCAGAAATAAGATTGGACACAAAAGGAAAAATTTTACCTAAAAAGGAAATGAAAGATGTGGAAATTCCCAATTCTTCTAATTTTATAAAATGTATTTTGGAAAATAAAAAATATGCTTATATCATTGTGGATAAGAACAAAAAGCCTATTTCTGAAAATCATTATGTAGGAATTCCAACCTTCAAAAATGGTATTGCTGTTGTAACAAAGTTGGATAGTTTGGGTTATCGTTATTCTTACCTTATAGATGAAAATGATAATTTAGTTTTGCCTCCTGCACATTATTATACGAACGCTTTGAACGAAAATCTTTATATCATACAAGATAAAAAAGGAAAACAAGGCATTTTTGACATCAAAGCCAAAAAAATAATAATTCCTTGTAAATATTCATATTGTTGGGAAAACATCTCCAAAGATGGATTGATGTTGGTGTTAAAAACAGAAAATAACAAAAATAGATATATTATTATAAATCAAAAGGGGGAAGAAGTGAAAGAAATCACAGATTATGACTTTGTTGATAGCTTTCTTCCTTTTAGTGGTTGGAATATCAATGATTATATTCAGGTGAGAAAAAACGATAAAAAAGCAATTTTGGATAGTGATTTTAAGGAAGTAATACCTTTTTCTAATTATATATCACCATTTGTAATACGTGGAAAATGCGAAGTTTTGATAGAGCGAAATGGACTTTATGGTGTGGTAAATATGAAAAACGAAACTTTAATTCCTTTTGAATATGAAAGTATTGAAAATGATGATAGCAAAAATCTCTTAAAAGTCAAAAAAAATGGCAAAACTTTTTATATTAAAGCCCCTAAAAATCCAAATGAGAAAGTAATTGAATATGTGGAATAAGAGGAATTAGGTGTCAGGAATCAGGTGTCAGGAAAAAGATGTCAGGTGTCAGGTGTCAGGAAAAAGGTGT
>JAAFIN010000031.1 GCA_013297825.1 Cytophagales bacterium | reverse complement strand
ACAGAGGACACGTGGTAAATGGGGGAAATCTTTTGGACGAAAAAAAATCTATTCACCCAAATGATGACGTGAATAAATCGCAATCTTCCAATGATACTTTTCCAACCGCTATGCACATAGCAGGTTATAAAATGGTGGTAAAACACACGATTCCAGCCATCAAAGTATTGCGTGATACCTTACACCAAAAAGCAGAAAGTTTTAAAAATGTGGTAAAAATTGGGCGTACGCATTTTATGGACGCTACACCGCTTACGCTTGGACACGAATTTTCGGGTTATGTGGCACAACTTGATTTTGCAGTAAAAGCCTTAGAGAACACCTTAAAACACCTTTCTGAACTTGCTTTGGGCGGAACTGCGGTAGGCACAGGCTTAAATGCTCCCAAAGGATATTCTGAATTGGTAGCTCAAAAAATTGCTGAATTTTCAGGTTTGCCTTTTGTTACTGCTCAAAATAAATTTGAGGCACTCGCAGCACACGATGCAATGGTGGAATCTCACGGAGCATTAAAACAAACTGCAATTTCTTTGATGAAAATTGCTAATGATATTCGTATGTTGAGTTCAGGCCCTCGTAGTGGAATTGGCGAAATTCTTATCCCTGAAAATGAGCCAGGTTCTTCCATTATGCCTGGAAAAGTAAATCCTACACAATGCGAAGCCCTTACGATGGTTTGCTGTCAAGTGGTAGGAAATGACACCGCAATCGCTTGTGGGGCAATGCAAGGGCATTTTGAATTGAATGTTTTTAAACCGCTTATTATTGATAATTTTTTAAAATCAGCAAAATTATTAGGTGATGCGTGTTTATCGTTCAACGAACATTGTGCGGTGGGCATTGAGGCAAATTTGCCATTTATCAAAAAACACTTAGAAAATTCTTTGATGCTTGTAACTGCTCTTAATCCGCATATTGGTTATGAAAATGCTGCAAAAATTGCCAAAAAGGCACACAAAGAAAATCTCACTTTGAGAGAATCAGCGTTGGCGTTGGGACTTCTTACCAATGAACAATTTGATGCTTGGGTAATTCCTGAGAAAATGGTAGGAAATTTGTAATTTATTAAATTTTAAAAAATAATATTTCTTAAAATAAAAAAGAAGTATTATTTTTTTATTTGTTTAGCTTTAAACCTTAAACCTTGAACTTTAAGCCTTAAACTTTTTATGATAAACATTGGAAATACAAATTTTTCAACCAATTATTGGGACGAAAATATTTCATTGTTGGAATATAGTTGGATAAACCAAGAAAATGGTGAAATGACAGAAGAAGATTTTAAAAATGCACTTCTTCACTATATTGATTTAGTTTTGAAGTATAAGCCAAATTTTGTATTGGTAAATACAAAAAAATTAAAATTTTTGATAACTGTTGAATTACAAACTTGGGTTGATGAAAATATTAACAAAATTTCAAGCCCAATCCTTAAAAAAATGGCGGTTTTGTTGCCTGAAGGTTTTATGGAACAACTTGGCGTAGAACAGGTTTTGGACGAAGCAGAAGCTAAAAAAATAAGTGTACTTTTCTTTGAAGATGAACAAAAAGCCAAAGAATGGCTTGTTTGATTTTTTGTATTATAAAAAAAAATGGCTGTTTTCTTACAGGAAACAGCCAATTTTTTTAGTGTGATAAATAAAATGATATTTTTTTGGCTAATATGCAAAAATTTAATGATTTCATTTTTTTCATTTTTTTGCCCTCAAAAAAAACTTTTGTTTATTTGTATTTTTTCACTAAAATTGTAAAAAAATTTGAAAATCTAAAAAAAAATCACTTTTTTTGAAAACCTGAAAAAAATCTGAAAAATCATTACACAACCATTATGGAAAAAACCGTTTCAGTTAGAAAACTTGATATGCTTGAACAAATAGGAACTTTGGCATATTATGCTGACCTTCCTAATGAAAATGTCCTTTTGTCATATAGAGGTTCTATTACCACCAAACTAATTGCTGAAATGGACAACGAAATTGTCCAAAAAGTAAAAAATAGAAGTGCAGGCAGAAAATTGCATAATATTTTTTTGGAATTAGCACAAAATATTTTTTATTATTCTGCAGAAATCAACCAATTTGGTGATGTTTCACCTGTAGGTACGATTGTACTTTCAGAAGGTGAAAGTGCCTACCATTTATTTACAGGGAATTTAATTACGAAAAAACAAGCAGATTTTTTGGATAATCAAGCCCAAAAAATAAAAACCCTTGATACAGAAGGACTTAGAAAATATCGTATGGAAATTGTAGAAAATGATAACCCTAACAACCCTGATAGCAAAGGTGCTGGCGTGGGACTTATCAAAGCTACTTTGGTTTCGGAAAATCCCCTACACGTTGATTTGCAACCTGTTAATGATTTATATTCTTATTACACACTTTTAATTACTGTTTCAAAAAATAACAATAATAATTCTACCCAAAAAAAATCTATTCAGATGGATACATTACATATCAAAAGTAACAAAGGCGAATTTTATACCCCTTATGTGATGCTCAATGGCGATACAGGGGTTTGCGAACTTGCGGGCGAGTCTTATTTGGAATATACCAACGAATTTTATGCGAAAATTATTGCTTGGATTGATAAATTTACCAAAGAATCCACCAATAAAATTACGTTTAATTTTCGCCTTACGTACTTCAATACAAGTTCTTACAAAGCTATTCTTGATACGCTTAGAAGCCTCAAAGCCTACCAAAATAAAGGCGGAAGGGTAGAAGTGAATTGGTTTTATCCAGAAGATGACACCGATATTGTCAAAGAAGCACAAGACCTAAGCGAAAGTGCAAAACTTGATATGAATTTTATTGGTTATGAAATTGAAGATGAAGATTAAAAACAATTAGTAGTCAGCAATCAGTAAAAAATATTACTTTCTTTAACCAAAATAAGGTTTTTAATTATTAAAAATCTTATTTTTGTTTTTAAAATTTTATTTAAACCTATAAAGTTTTAAAAACCTTATAGGTTTGAACATTAAATTCCACTCAAAAATCCTGTTAATCCTTTAATCCTGTTAATCCTGATGAAAAAATCACAAATATTCGTATTCTTATTGTGTCTTGGAATGGGCATTTTTGCCTCTTGTGGAGGCAATCAAAAACCTCAAATTCCAAATACTGCCAATGTAGTTGTTAGCATTGATTTACAAAAAATATTAGGCAAAGCAACTGATATTAAAAAAATTCTAAAAGATAAAAAATTTTTAGAAAATTTTCCAGAATCTCAAACATTTGCAGACATATTGCCACTTTTGATTGATGGCAATTTTGATAAAACACAACGCATACATTTTTACACCAATGCAGATACCAGAAAACCTGAAAATAGTTTTTTGGGTATGCACCTCATACTCAAAGATGAAAAAAAATGGGCTGAAAATGCAGAAAAAGCATTTAAAGAAAAAACAAAAAAAATAAATAAGTTTACAACCATTTACAAAAAACCTTTTTTGTTGGCTTGGAGAAATAATATTCTTTGGGGAGCATTTGGTGATAAATCTGAAAATGAACTCGCAAAACTCATAACTGAATGGTCAAATGTTTCTGAAAAAGAAAGTTTTACCGCCAAAAATTCAGCTTTCGCAGAAACCCAAAAAAATACACACGATATTCAGTTTTGGAGTAATACCCAAAATGCAACTGATATGCTTTCTATGTATTTTTTGCCTGAAGATGTAAAAAATCAAGCAAAAGATGATGTAACAGGCTTAAATGTTGCGGTTAATTTTGAAAATGGGGCTATCAATGCAGAAGTTTTTACGTATTTTTTAAAAGGAAAATCAGAAAGATATACACGCCTTATTCGTACCAATTTGGATAAAAGTGTGTTAAATGATAATCCTGTGGCTAATCCAAAATTATTTTTGGGGCTTGCTTTCAATATGAATGGGATTGCGGTAGAAATTCAAAAACAAAAAAACTTTAAAAAGGAAGCACAAAACTTCAAAAAAGATACAGGTGTAGAACTTCTGCAAGTAATGCAAAACCTTACAGGTGATTTCGCTGGTGCCATAGAAAATATTGATTATTCAAGAGGTTTATTGGGACTTAGATTTACATTAAGTGCAAATGCAAAAATCAAAGACCGCAAAATATTTGATGATATGATGCGTAATGAACGTACAAGCGAAATGTTTAAAAAAGTAGAAGATAATCTTTATGAAGGCACCAAAGATAGCGAAGGACAATATATCTACATTGAAAAAGATATGGTACATTTTATCATTGGTAAAGATTTATTGAAAAAAATCAAAGAAGAAAAAGGTGAATTAGGCAAAAATACAACCATTACTACTGTTGTTAATAACCAAAACACTACTATACTTTTTGACCTTCAACAATTATTAAAAGGTACAAAAGAAATTTCTGCTTCGTTTGAACCATTGGAGCAATCACTCAAAACTTTTGCTATCACCACAGGAGGCATACAAAAAGAAAAAGATATTTGGGTAGGACGTTTTTCGTTAATGTTCCAAGATACCAAAAATAATGCAATTCCGCTTTTGTATGACCTCTATCTGAAAACTCAAGAAGCAACTAAAAAAGCAGAAAAAGAAGAAGAAGAAAAACGTAAAAAACGTAAAGAAATGGAAAAAGACAACAAAGGTTCTGATGATGATTTTGAAAAATTCTTGAAAGAAGGCGAAAAATCCCTTGAAAAACCAACAGAAGAACTTTAAAAAGCCTTCTAACCTAAAAATGGGAATATTTCACACTTTTTCATAAAAAAACAGCCAAATTATAACATATTTGGCTGTTTTATTTATTATTCAACATTTACCATTAAAAAAAGTTGTTTTGTAATTCATAATTAAAAATTCATAATTAAAATGTATTGGTTATCTCGCAGTGAGTTGTTATTAGGCAAAGAAAATTTGGAAAAATTAGCAAATGCCAATGTTTTAATGGTAGGATTGGGTGGTGTAGGGTCGTTTGCGTGTGAGTTTTTGGTGCGTGCAGGTATTGGTAATATGACAATTATTGACGGTGATGTGGTGGAAGCTACCAATCGTAACCGCCAATTACCTGCCCTTACAAGCACAGAAGGAATGGCTAAAACAGAATATATGGCAAATCGTGTGAAAGACATCAACCCTGATATAAATTTGAAAGTTATAAATGAATATTTGGAAGAACAAAAAATTATAGAGCTTTTCAAAAATAATCAATATGATTTTGTGGTTGATGCCATTGATACGCTTACGCCAAAAATTGCCCTTATAAAACATACTTTGGCAAATAAAATTCAGCTTGTGAGTGCAATGGGCGCAGGTGGAAAAAGAGATGTTACACAGGTAAAAATTCGTCCTATTTACCAAACTTATCACTGCACACTTGCCCAACAAGTGCGTAAAACGTTGAAAAAACAAGAAATTCAGGGCGATTTTTTGGCGGTTTTTTCCACAGAACAACCCCAAAAAGAACACCTTGCTCACGTAGAAGGCAATCCACACAAAAAATCTTATTTTGGGACAATTTCCTATATGCCTGCGTTATTTGGTACTTTTTGTGCGTCTGCGGTGGTAGAAGGGCTTTTGATTTAATTAGAAATTAAGAATTGGGAATTAAGAATTTAAAATTATTGTTCTAAGAAAAATACTTTCGTTTTTGAAACAACCACAAAATTTTAAATTTAATTTAATACGTTTTTTATAAAATTGAATTTTTATAAAAATAGAAAAAACTCCATTTATGAAAAAAACTTTTTTAAATTTTATCATTCCAATCACATTTTTATTACATTTTTCTTGCAAAAAAAACGACATAGCACCTTCCAATCTTGACAAACTTTGTGATAAAACTTGGACAACTTATAACATCAAAATTACACCAAAAACCAATACAAGCAATATGGTTGTTCCAATTTGCAACGCAGATGATGTATTGTGTTTTAAAAGAAACCAAACATTATATTTTGATGAAGGTGGTGATAAATGTAGCACAGATGATATGCAAGAATATGCGTCTTGGTCATTTAACAATGATGAAACCAAAATTTTTGTTAGAAATTTGGATACATTGATAACATATAATATCATTCAAAATGATGGTAATATGTTGATATTATCACAAAAAATTGTGTCAGATAATATTACTTATACAATTACTACTTCTTATACAAAGTAAGAAAGTTATGTTAAAAATAAATTAACCTTAAAAAATTCAGAAATAATTTTGAATTTTTTAAGGTTTTGAATTTTTTAAACCTTAAACCTTAAACTTTGAACCTTTTCAGGTGCAAGTTCTCCTTCCCATTTACTTACCACAGTTGTTGCTAAGGCATTTCCTACCACGTTGGTTGCACTTCTGAACATATCGCAAAAATGGTCAATAGGCAAAATCAATGCAACACCTTCTGGTGGAATACCAAACATACTACAAGTTGCTAAAACCACCACCAAAGACGCTCTTGGCACACCTGCAATGCCTTTGCTTGTGAGCATCAACACCAAAAGCATTGTTAATTGCGTTCCCAAAGGCAAATGTATTCCGTATGCTTGTGCAATGGCAAGGCTCGCAAAAGTCATATACATCATACTCCCATCTAAATTGAAAGAATAACCTAAAGGCAAGACAAAAGCAACAATTTTGTCTTTGCAACCGTGTTTTTCTAATTCTTCGGTAAGTTTTGGAAAAACCGCCTCGCTACTTGTGGTACTAAATGCTATCAAAAGCGGATTTCCAATAGCTTTCATTAGGTTTGTCATTCTTTTTCCCAAAAACAAATATCCTGCTCCTATCAACATTACCCACAAAATCGCAATTCCAACCAAAAAATACAAGAAATAAATAATATAAAACTGAAAAATCCCCAAACCTTTGCTCGCAACTACCGCACACAACGCACCAAAAACACCAATAGGAGCAAAATTCATCACATAGCCTACTACTTTTAGGATAATATGAGCAAAAGAATCCAATGCTTTGATAATTGGTTTTGCGGTGTCGCCCATACCCGCAGCAGCAACCCCAAAAAATATACTAAAAACAACAATTTGCAATATTTCGTTGGTTGCCATTGCTTCAAAAATACTTTTTGGAAAAATATGTTCTACAAATTTTTGCAAAGAAAATGCTTCTTTTTTGGCTATCAAATCCTCCAAAGATTTAGTATCTGCTTGGCTCAAATCAATAAATTTGCCAGGCTCCAAAATATTAACAAGTATCATTCCTATCAAAAGCGACATCAAACTTGCAGAAATAAACCAAAGTAAAGATTTTCCACCTACACGTCCAACCGCTTTCAAATCACCTAATTTTGCAATGCCCACCACCAACGTACTAAACACCAAAGGTGCAATAATCATCTGCACAAGGCGAATAAAAATACTACTTAGAAGTTTTATATTTTTTGAAAATTCCTCAATAAATGCT
This sequence comes from Cytophagales bacterium, assembly GCA_013297825.1. GTDB lineage: Bacteria > Bacteroidota > Bacteroidia > Cytophagales > Microscillaceae > JAAFIN01. The sequence continues at coordinate 23,599 of JAAFIN010000031.1, read as the reverse complement.
TTTGAGGCGTTTGAATGAACGATATATCCTACCAAAATACCTGCAATCATTGCATATATAATAAAAAGAGTAAGTTTATTTTTTTTAAACATTATATACGCAATCACCCCCAACAATATACTAAGTAAAAACGGTGCAATAACCCAAACAAAGCGAATAAAAATATTACTTAGAGCTTTTATATTTTTTAAAAAATCATCAATAAATACTTGTGAAGTCTTGGCAAGAACAATATATCCTACTAAAATACTCACAACCATTGCAAGTATAATAAAAATGGTAAGTTTTTTTTTTTTGAACATTAGAAAGGTGTAAGGGGAAAGGTATAAAAAGGTATAAGGGGAAAGTAGAAAGGTGTCAGTTAAAAGGCAAATATAATATTGTTTTTTTGTAAAAAAATATAATTCAAAAATAGATATTTTTTTTATAAAAAACATCTTTCAAATTAATATAATCTAATTTTCTAATTTTTTGATTTTCTAATAATTTTTTGTGAAAAATAAAAAAAAACAAACTTATCATTTTTTCAGAATCACACTCAAATAAAAAATGTATTTCACAAAAATTGTCAGAGAACCATTTTTTTACATAAAAATTTTTGAATTTTTATGTATTTTTGTAAAAAAAATAAACATAAATTATGAAAATATTGATAGATAAAATTCATATCAAAAATTTTAGGGCTTTGCGCGATATAGAAGTTGATTTAAAACCACTTACGATATTATTAGGCACAAATAATGCAGGAAAAACCTCTTTTTTAAGGGCTTTTAATGCGGTGTTGGGCATTAGTAGAACAATGCTTAACAAAGATGATTTGTTTATCAACCAAGAAGGCAAGAAACCTGAAAACCAAGAGATTATCATTGATATTCGCATAATTCCTGTTAATGAAAAAGGAGAAAGACAAGCAATATTTAACCCAGAATGGCAAAATCATTTGGGTGGTTCAGATGTGATTATGAATGAAACAGAAGGAATTTTTAGAGATTGGAATTTTTTTGCTTTTCGCACAAAATATATTTTTCAAAAAGATGATTCCCCTAAAATCACCTACACACTTATAAGAGATTGGATAAAAAAAATATTGGAGAAAGAAGGCGAATTTGGGAGAATTTCAAAAATTAGAGAATTGATAAGTGTATATTTGATTGATGCCCAAAGAGATATTTTAGAAGATACACAATCTCGTAATTCGTTTTTTGGGCGTTTAGCGTCCAAATTGGAAGAAGATTATGATAAAGATGCATTAGAAGAAATTAAAGCTAATATCATAGCTCTTAATAATAAGGCTATTGAAAAATCTACTGTGCTTTCACACCTCAAAGAAACCCTTGAAAAACTTAACCAGACCACCAAAACAAGCGGTGAGGGCGTGAGTATTACACCATTTCCAAAAAATGTAAGAGATTTGCACAAAGGTCTGAAAGTTAATTTTCAAGATAATGGCTCTGATACATTTAGTATGGAATATCACGGAATGGGAACACGTAGTTGGGCATCTATTCTAACGGTGGGGGCTTTTATTGATTGGGAAATAAAAAATATTGATGTAAAACGTGATAATGCAGAAAGTCCATCACCATTTTTACCTATTTTGGCTTTGGAAGAACCAGAAGCACATCTGCACCCAAACGGGCAAAGGACACTTTACAATCAAATAAAATCATTCAAAGGGCAAAAAATTATTAGCACTCATTCGCCTTACATCGTTGCACAAGCTGAATTATCAGAATTAAGGCATTTTTATAAGTTTGGAGATAAAACAGAAATTTCTTTTGTTGATACAAATGCTTTGAATATTGATGAAAAAAGGAAAATAGAACGAGAAGTATTGCAAACACAAGGCGAATTATTATTTGCTAAATGTATTGTACTTTTTGAAGGAGAAACAGAAAAACAAGTTTTTCCAATTTTTGCAGAAAAATTTTTCACAACATCACATTTCAATCATGGAATTTTATTTATTTCTACCAATGGAAATAATTATTCTCCTTTTGTGCATTTAGCAAAAACTTTTCAAATCCCTTGGTTTATTTTTAGTGATTATGACCAATCTAATATAAAAAAAGGCGTTGATAATGTGTTAAAAAAAATTTTAGGGGAAAATATTGATGTTGATAACGTGATAAAACTAAATCAATCAATAGAAAATTATTTGGTGGTTGAAAATTACCAAAATGAACTAAAAAAAGGTGTTTTTGAGTGGAAAATTCAAAATAATTTAATTGAAAATGAAAGTTCTCCTGAACAACATCAATATTATAAAGTTGCAGAACAAAAAAAAATCAATGAGATGAGTGATATGGAATTATTGGAGGAACTAAATAAAAGAGAGTCAAAAGTAAGATACCCAATTTATTGGGCAAATGAAATCATAAATTTGAATAATGAAAAACAAATCCCTCCAAAAATCAAAGAACTTTTTGAAAAAATAGCACAAAAATTAAATATTGAAATAACCCAAGAAAATGAAACAGGAATTATCTAAAGAACAAGAAAAAATCGCTTTTCACAATCATTGTGAAGGTGCTATTTTGGTAAAAGCCTCTGCTGGAAGCGGAAAAACACGTATTTTGACCGAAAGAGTGCGATATTTATTAACTGAAAAAAAAAACAGATATTTTTCTGTTTTGTGCCTTACTTTTACCAACAAATCCGCAGAAGAAATACAAGAACGTCTTAATGATATTCCAAAACTCAAAGAAAGGGCTGTTATAGGTACATTTCATAAGTTTTGTTTACATAATATTGTCCAAAAAAGAAAACACGAAATAGGAATATTTGCAGAATTTCAGATTTTTGATGACAAAGACCAACAAAAACTTTTAAGTGAAATCCTAAACGAAAACCCTTTTTTAGACGAAGAATATAATTCATTGAATGCCAAAGAAAAAGATACAAAACTGAATAAATACCTCAGAGAGTTTAGCGAATTAAAACAAAATTTAGCTTTAAATTTTGAGGAAATAGACGAACAAACCAAAAATATCTACGAAGAATATAATATTTGCCTAAAAAATCAAAATGCAATGGATTTTGATGATATTTTGTTATATGCCTATGAAATCCTCACAAATAAAAACAATAAACGTACTGCCCAACTTTATGCTGAAACCTACAAATATATTATGGTTGATGAAGCACAAGACCTCAATCCTGCTCGTTATGCCATTGTAAAAGCACTTTGCAATGACACACACCAAAATATTATGATGGTGGGCGATACCAAACAAGCAATTTTTGGGTTTAGTGGTGCAAGTGCAAAATTTATGGAAGATGATTTTACAAAAGATTTTGAAGTAAAAGAATTTACTATTGAACATAATTATCGTTCTGCAAAAAAAATTTTAGCATTAGCAGAACACATAAAACCTAATAATCAACCATCAAAAATAGCAGAAAATAATGCTTTTTTTGAGGGAGAAACTTCTATAAAAAGTTTTCAAAATGAAGAAGAAGAAGCCAAACATATTATTGAGCAAATAAAATTTTGGCAAGAAAAAGGTTTTTATGAAGAAAAAGAAGTAAAAGAAACTATCACACTTAAAGATATTTGTGTATTGGGGCGAAATAGATTTGTTTTTTCTAAAATAATTTCTTTGTTGGAAAAAGACGAAACCCTAAAAGATAATTTTTATTTGAATACAGGTGTAGAAAAATTTGAGGCAGAATCTATCTTAATGAAAGTATTTTTTAATGGCTTAAAAATAATAGCCAATCCAAAAAATGATTTACATTTCAAACAAATTTTTAAAATTTTGGATATTGAATTTTTTATTATTCAAAAAAATATAAACAATGATTTTGATTCATTGAATACACTTTTAGCATTAAGTCAGTACGAAACAAAATATTTATCAAAAGAAATATTAAATTTTATGATTGATTTGTGGCAAAAAATTCAAAAAAATCAAAAATGGATTGGCGAAGCAATCAATAAAATACATCAAAAAATACAAGAAAATATCACAGAATGGGGAAATTATTTTACCGAACACGAAATTTTTAAAATAGAAAATGATATTTCTGAATTACAAAAATTTTGGATTGCATTTAGTAGAAATGAACCCATAGAAAGGCATAATATAGAAAATTTTGATTATTTTTTGAAACTTGAAGGCTCAAAAGAACACAAACAAGAACTTACACTTGCTACAATTCACGCCACAAAAGGCTTAGAATTTAAAGTAGTTTTTTTAATGGGTGCAAACGAAGGTGTTTTGCCTGATTTCAGGGCAAAAACCGAAAAACAAATAAATGAAGAACGAAATACTGCATATGTAGCCATCACAAGAGCAAAAAGATGTTTTTATGTTACTTATCCATCTGTGAAAATTACACAATATCACACAGAAAAATCACAAAAAATTTCTTCTTTTTTTGAAAAGGCTTTGCAGGAAGTTTCTGATATATTTTCAATTATTTAATTAAAGTAAAATCTTACTTATGCTTAAAAGTTTTACTAATTTTGATATAACCAGGATAACCAACTCGTATGCCTGCTATGCGAAAACGTGGTTTTATTTTGAGGCGAATACGTGCATCTTCTTCATTGTTGCCTTGCAAAAGTGCAAAAATATTATCTAATGTACTTTTATTCAAAATCTTTTTTACATCAAAAGTTGTTGTAATAGGCAAAATATTTGTTCCCAAAGGCGGTACTTCAAATCTTTGTGTTGATGTACCATTTATCACATCTTTATTATCCACTTCCAAAATCCAATCCATTTGTTCCAATGCAGCCATTTTATCGTGGTCATTTTTTACTTCAATGTTAAAAGTAGTTGTAAAAGGAATTTGGTCTTGTTGAGCAACTCTATAAGTAAGTTCGCTTGTTTTTATCAAATCCATATTTTGCCAAGAAGTAACACCAAGTATATTTACACCTGCAATTTCCATTTTTGCAAAATCTTTGTTGCGAAATTGACATTTGCTAAGTGCATTTAATTCTCTAATACTTTGACAACCTGAAAAAAGAAAACCAACGCCCCCCAGCCCCCAAAGGGGGAGCAAAAAGCATTTAAAAACCAAATTATTAAAATTTCTAAATCTGATATAATGTGTATGGAACATAAAATTATTTTTTGTATTTTTTAAAATGTGGTATTTATTCCCCCTTTGGGGGTTAGGGGGCTTTTATTCTTCATTTTCTTCTTCGTCTGTTGTATTTTTTTCAGCAACATATTTTTCCCTTTCTTGTCTTTTGTTATTTTGGGAGGACATTTCTATGACTTCGCCATCATTATTCACAAAAGTCCATTGATTAAGGGCTAAGGAAGTATCTTTTACGAGTTTTACCCACGTCCAATATGTCCAATACCATTGCATTTGTTTGGAATACCAGCCTTGTTTGAAAAATGCGTATAAATAAGGGTGCAAACGCAAGGTTAATTTTTTTTCGTTTTGTTCATTCAACAAAAAAATAAGTTGGCTTTCTATCGTGTCTGAAACGGTAATACTTGCAGTAACATTGCCTGTTCCATTGCACGTAGAGCATATTTCACGTGTTGCGAGGTTGATTTCAGGGCGTATTCTTTCACGAGTAATTTGGAGAAGTCCAAATTTGGAAATGGGTAAAACGGTAGTTCTTGCACGTTCATTTTTAAGCAATAGACGCATTTTTTCATAAATAATACGTTTATTATCTGCTTTGTGCATATCTATAAAATCCACAATGATAATTCCGCCCATATCTCTAATGCGAAGTTGGCGGGCAATTTCTTCCACAGCGTCCATATTCACGCTTACTGCGTTAGCTTCTTGGTCAAGGTCTTTATTGGATTTATTGCCACTATTTACGTCAATAACGTGCAGTGCTTCTGTGTGTTCTATAATCAAATAACCGCCATTAGGAAGGCTTACATTTTTACCAAAAAGGAATTTTAATTGTTTTTCAATGCCTGTAACCTCAAAAAGTTGTGATTTTGGGTTATGAAATTTTACAATTTTTTCTTTGTCAGGTGCAATATTGCGTACAAAACCTTTTATTTCCTCAAAAATGGCTTTATTATCCACTGTGATTCCTTCAAAAGATTCATTTAATAAATCCCTTAATAAGGAAGTTGTACGACTTAATTCACCAATAATTCTGTCTTTGGGTTTGGCGTGAAAAAGTGATTTCATACCTTTGTCCCATTTTGCAAGCAATTCTTGGAGGTCTTTGTCCAATTCTGCCACATCTTTATCCTCTGCAACTGTGCGAATAATTAGCCCAAAATTTTTGGGTTTTATGGAAGAAATAAGTATTTTTAGGCGATTGCGTTCTTCTGGCTTGCTAATTTTTTTTGAAATATTGATGTCTTCCGAAAAAGGCATAAGCACCATATACCTGCCTGCAATGCTCAAATCACAAGAAATACGAGGACCTTTGTTAGAAATAGGTTCTTTGATGACTTGCACAAGAATAAGGTTGTTTTTTTTCAACACATTACTCATATTGCCAAACTTATCCAAAGGCGATACCAGCTCAAAATTTTGTAATCTTGTAGGTGTATTTTTATTAGCAAGGATATTTTTTACAAATTTTTGTAAAGATGCAAAAGAACTCCCCAAATCAGAATAAGGCAGAAACGCATCTTTTTCGTGTCCCACATCTACAAACGCAGCGTTGATGCCTGTAATAACTCTTTGCACAACCCCCCAATAAATATCACCCACCGCAAAAGCAGAATCTTGTGCTTCTTCGTGATATTCTACCACTTTTTTATCTTGCAAAAGCACAATTCTTTGACCTGTTGGGGTTACATTTATAAGTAATTCATTGCTCATATTTTTGGGTAGAGGTTTGGGGGATTTCATTTAAAATATAAAAAATTGGGAACAAAAAAACATAGTTTTTGCTCCCTATTCACGTAACAGATATATTTTACCTGCGTATTTTTTGCTTAAAAAATCTAATTTCTTAAATTAAAAAAAATTATTTTTTCTTGTGGCGATTTTTACGAAGGCGTTTTTTACGTTTGTGGGTAGCGATTTTGTGGCGTTTTCTTTTTTTTCCGCAAGGCATAATAAAAAGTGTATTTTTTAAAAGTTAAACAAAGTATTTTTTTAATGATTTAATTTTGAGGTTTATACCAATATTTTAAAGTCAATGGTTTAAGTCAATGTTTTAAAATTAATGTTTTAAAATCAAAATGAATTTTTTAGAAGTTGCAAAGATATATATTTTTTTATTTTAATTAAAAAACATCAAAAATTTTTTTGATTTTTATTGCTCTTTTATATTTTTTTTCTTTTTTCTACTAAAATATCTAATTTCTGCTTTTTAATACTTTTATTTTAACTTTTTGATTTTTTTTTTGTTAGCAAAAATATACAAAACATTTTTTAATATATTTTTAATGCAAAACAACAAAATTCTTATCATCGCAGGCACTAATCGCCCTAATTCTGTAAGTGGAAAAATCGCCAAAATTTACCAAGAATTGCTTACAAAACACGATATTTTTTCTGAAATAATTGATTTATCTGTACTTCCTTCTAATTTTGGAGAGGCATATTTTGCAGATAAATCTTTGTTTAAAGCCCAACAAGAAACTATTGATAACCACCAAAAAGTAATTTTTGTGGTGCCTGAATACAATGGAAGTTTTCCAGGAGCTTTAAAAAGTTGGCTTGATGGCTTGCGTTATCCTGATACTTGGCGAAACAAAATGATTGGTTTTGTGGGAATTTCGTCTGGTGACCAAGGGGGACTTTTGGCAATAAGTCATCTGACTGATATTTTTATGTATGCAGGTGCTAATATTATGGGATTGAAGGTTAGAATACCTTTTATTAAGAAAAATTTTGAAAATGAAATTTTGGCTTCTAGTTTTGTTACTTATTTGGAAAAACAAGTTGAGGGAATTAAGAATTAAGAATTAGGAATTAAGAATTAGGAATTAAGAATTAGGAATTAGCTTTGAACTTTAAACTTTTAAACCTTTTATGAACAATATCCAAAAAAACGCCTTTTATTCCTTATTTTTACTTATTTTTTTTGTAAGTGTTTATTATTATCGCAGTTGCAGTGAAGAAAAATTGCCTAATAGAGAAAGTAAATTTGTGCATTTACAAGGTGTTACGATGGGTGTGGTAAAATACAACATCAAATATTTAGATGTGATTGTGGAAAAACCAAGAAATTTGCAAAGTGAAATAGATACTGCGTTGAAATATTTTAATGAATCGCTTTCTACGTATATTCCTACGTCTGATATTTCCAATTTTAATAAATTTGACCAAGAAAATAAAAATTTTCTTTGGAAAAGCCATCATTTTTATAGGGTTTTATTTACCACAAATAAAATTTATACTGAAACCAATGGTGCTTTTGACCCAACTGTTAATCCGCTTGTGGAAGCGTGGGGTTTTGGTCGCAAAAAACACAAAGAAGGAAATTTTGTATTGCCTGATAGTAATAAAATTTTGGTATTAAAAAATTTGGTGGGTTTTGATAAAATAAAATTTGATGAAAATGGTGTTTCAAAAACCAACAAAGATATTAGTCTTGATTTTGGGGGAATTGCAGGCGGTTATGCGGTGGATATTGTTACAGAAATTTTGGAAAAAAGAAATATTCATAATTATATGGTAGAAATTGGGGGCGAACTTCTTGCAAAAGGCAAAAATGCCCAAAATGAACTTTGGAAACTTGCTATCACCAATCCTCGTTATAAACTTCCCAACGAAGAAAAAATATTTGCAGTAATTGAGGTGCAAGACCGAGCTATGAATACGTCAGGCAATTATGAAAATTTTTATGAACAAAATGGCAAAAAATATGCCCATACCATCAACCCAAAAACAGGTTTTCCTGAAAATAATTCGCTTTTAAGTGCCACAATTTTTGCAAAAGATTGTATGACTGCTGACGGTTACGCTACCGCTTGTATGGTGATGGGCAAAGATAAAAGCATTGAATTTCTGAAAAAACACAAAGAACTTGGTGCTTATTTGATTTATGCCAATGAACAAGGAAAATTGGAAACTTATATTACGGAGGATATAAAGCCTTTTGTGAAAGTCAATTAAAACATATTGATTAAGTTTCTAAGAAAAAATACTACTTTTGGCATTTCAAAAAAATAATTAAAATTTATGAAAATCATAAAATTTCAATTTAAAAATAAATCATTGGATTGGGATTTGGAGGAACTTTCACTTAATAAACTTACGCTTTTGGTGGGTGCGTCTGGTGTAGGTAAAACCCAAATTCTAAGGTCATTGATGGGTTTAAAACAAATAACATCAGGTGAATCTTTGAATGGCATTTGTTGGAATATTGAATTTGAAACACTTGATAAACAAAATTATATTTGGCAAGGTGAATTTGAAAATGCAGATGTCCCAATGTTTAATATCAAATTGAATGTTGAAGAAGAAAATAAAAAAAATAAATCTAAAATTGTTTTTGAAAAATTATTTTTAAATAATGCGTTAATCATTGACAGAAATGTTGATAAAATTTTATTTAATGGACAACCAACCATACATAGTGCTTTTATGCAACTTCTCCAATTAGAAGAATATCAAACAGGACAGGAACAAATATGAACATTTATTTTTTGATGGAAGGCGAAAGAACAGAAATGAAAGTTTATCCAAAATGGTTATCACATCTTATTCCTGAGTTGCAACAAATAAAATTTTTTGATGAGGCTGTCAAAAATAATTATTATATGATTTCAGGATATGGTTATCCTGCTTTATTGAATGAAATTGCTCCTGCGGTGGAAAATATCAATAATATGAATAATTATGATTATTTTGTAATTTGCCTTGATGCAGATGAACAAAGTATTTTGGATTGCAAACAGGAAATTTTGGATTTTATGAAAAACGAAAAAATTAAGCTAAATCAAAATACAAAATTTGAGATAATTGTTCAAAATAAATGTATTGAAACGTGGTTTTTGGGTAATGCTAAGATTTTTAAGAAAAATCCAAGCAGTGATTTTTTAATAGAATGTGTTAAATTTTATGATGTGAAAAAAAACGACCCAGAACTTATGGGAAAATTATCAGATTTTGAAGCATCTGCTTCTATTTTTCACGAAAATTATTTGAGAGAATTATTAGCAGAAAGAAATGTAAATTACAGCAAAAAAAATCCTGATGTGGTAACAAAAGAATACTTTTTGAATGAATTGATTAAACGAAATAAAAAAACAAATCACATCAAAACATTCAAATATTTCATTGATTTTTGTGAACAAATACGCAAAAATGTTACTGCTTAATATTTCTATCCTTATTTTACCCATTCAAAAAACTCTGTTGCAATTTGTGCAATTCTGAAATATTTTGTTGTAAATTTTCTAAAAAATTCGTAATTTCTTGTCTTTTGAGGCGAAATAAATAATGGCTTTGTTGGTAATTTGTGTTGATTTCTTGGGAAAATGACGTAAAAATTTGCTCACAATTCTGTAAAAAATTTTGTGCAGTTTCTTGTGCCATTTGTACAAGTCTTTTTTGTTCTGCCTCAAAACTCTGTCTTTGCATTTGTTCTTCTTTTTGATAATTCAAATAAAGTTCATTTTGTTGTTGTTGGATAACATTTTTTTTGTTTTCCATTTCAGCCCTAATAATCGTATTATGCTGAAAAAACTCGTTTTGAAGTTCTTGGAAGGCTTTTTGAATGTCTTGTTTTTCCAAAATCATTCTATCTGTAAATTCTTTTTTTTGCAAAATACTTTGTTGCAAAATCCTTTTTTCTTGTAAAGATGCCTCTTGTTTTTGGGTATTTATGACAAGCAATGCGTCATTTTTTTGCTGACGTGCTTGGTATTGTGCTTGTTGTTCTTGTTGCAAAAAAGGCGACAAAAGCGGTTCATATTTTTTCTTAATCAATTCAAACTCTTGCTGTTGGGCTTTTTTGATTTTAACACTTACCTCATCTTTCCACGCCCAAAGTTTCCTTACACGCACCTCGCCCATTTGTGGAACTTTTATCCAACGATTAAATCGGTTTTTGATTTCGCCTGTTGAAAATTTCACATCTACCAAATCATTTGCGGTTTTGATATTAAATGCGTGCAGCGCTAACACAAATTGTGAGGCTTTCGTGTCCCCAAAAATGTGCATTGCGTAATCATTTATTTTAAAATTTTCTGCGTTGATAATTTTCAACACATCAATTTTTTCTTCGTTTTCTTTGGTGTCAATTTCTCTTTTTTGAAGCGTAATTTGTCTAATTTTTTCTTGTAATTGGTGTTCTATTTTTGCAATTTGTTGGCTTTCAAGGGTGTTAATGTGTTGTTGAATGATGGCAATATTTTGCTGTGTGGTTTTTTCAATGCGTTGATATTCAGTTTCTTCTTGCCTTTGGAGTTGATAAAGTTGGTTTTGGAGGTCGTTGGTTTTCTTTTCGTGTTGTTGTGCAAAACTTTGTGTTTGGCTTGGATTATTTACTTTTTTCTCAATATCTTGTTTTTGTTGCAAAAAATTTTGATACAAATTTTGCAAAGTTTCTACCTCATTTTGCAAAGTTTTTCTGCTTTTGCTGTCCCATCTTTGAAGTTCTTGGTTTGCCATTGATTTTGTATTATTACATTCATTCTCAAAATTTGACAAAATAATATTCTGATATTGATTAAAATGTAATACAATATTTTTCAATTCTTGTTCAAACTGTGGTTTCTTTCCCCACATTTCTTGAATTTCTTTTTGTTTTTGGATAATTTTTCCTTGTAAAATATCTTTTGGATTTTTTCCTGCGAACATTTGCCAAATACGTTCTCCAAAATTATTTTTGGGATTTTCCAAACTCAAAAATGAAATAGTTGGCACATTTACGTCTGTGTTGGGCAAGAAAGATATTTGGGTTAATTTCTTTTCAAACAAAAATTTTATTCCTTCCGAAGGCAAAGGACGATTTACTTTTACCTGCGTTTGCGGTGCCAATGTCCTACACCAATCTTCTGCACTTGGGCGAAAAGTAGGCGAAAGGTGTCCATCATCAAAACATTGCAAAAAAAGTTTCTGCACATTGGGCAATAACTGCAAAAATGTTTTGTGTGGCGGTGGAATTATTTTAAAAAATTTTGCATTTTTTCCATTTGCAAATAATCCATTTTTTATTTTGTCTGCTACATCATTACAAGTTTCGTAAGGCGAAACACACGTACCAATATATGGGTGAATGCCAAATAAAAGCCTATAAAATATAATTGCAAGGCTAAATCTGTCCCACGTGTCATTTACGCCTATGGTGTCCATTTGCAAACCTTGATAATATTCTGCAGGTGTATATTCTGGGGTTGTAACAGGTGCAGAAAATAATAATTTTCCATTTTCCAAAACCTCCACACTGTCCATATCAATCAATGAAATAAGTCCATTAGATTGTACCATAATATTATCAGGTTTCATATCCACGAGGACATATTTCCCCAATTCATGGACTTGATAAAGTGCCACAGCAATATTAAAACAAAGTTTTAGGCGAAGTGAAAACGCATCTTTTTCGGTAAGTGCAAATTTTTGCCAATCTAAATTTAGGGTTTGAGGAAGTTTGGCGTGGCATAATAATTCTAATTTTTCGCCTTTGGTTAATGGCATTAGAAAGCCCACAAATTTCCCTAATTGATACACCAATTCTTTTGCCCAAACGACTGTATGATGTCCATTTGTGGCTTGTATGCGTGGTGGATTTTTCACCAAATATTGTATTTTTTTTTCTCTTTCAGGGGTTAATTTTTCTTTTTTATAAAGTTTTACAATGTATGTACTATATTCTATTGGTTTTGTGATTTTATACAAATCTCCTTCACCTCCTTGTGCAAAAGGTTTGTTTTCTAACCAAATTGTGGTGCCATTTTGAAGTTGAAAAGAAGACAAATGAATTATGAATTATAAATTATGAATTATAAATGAAACAGCCAATAATGTTGTCATTCTGAAAAAATCTGAATGTTCCCACAAAAGAACAGCCAAACAGCCAGATTCTTTCAGAATGACACGTTTTTTTTTATTTTTTTAAACTTTTAAACCTTAAACTTTTTAAAAATGCACTTCTGTTGCCCCATAACCAAATTTTTCTTTGCGAGCATCTTTAAAAAATTTGATTAAAGTAGATTTGCTAAGTTTTTTATGAATTTCTTGGCGTAAAACACCATTGCCAACACCGTGAATAAAAATAATACTTTCCACACCACTTGCGTAGCCATTTTCCAAAAATTTTTCAAAAGTATCCATTTGTAATTGGAGCATTTCGCCACTATTCATTTTTGCAAAATCCTTTGTAAGATTTTCAATGTGTAGGTCAATTTCTTTGGGAGGCGTGCTAATAATTTTAGGAGCAATTATTACATTTTTTTGTTCAAATTCCTTTTCAATCGTGGGCGTTTGCATTGCTAAGGCGATTTTTTCAGGGTCAATATTTATCTCAGGAATGTGTGTGCTTTTGTCAGGAATTACTTCTTGGTCAAGTTGAAAACAAAATCCATCTTTTTCCAAAATAGGCAATTTCTTTTTATTTTTAAAAAACGCACTTTGTTTAAATTTTATTTTTTTGATAAAAGGCGGAATAATTTGGAATTTTGTATTGCGATAATACAAAAACTGAAAAATATATGTTCCCCAGTTGTCCATTGTTTGCATATTTACCTCTTGAATTTTCAGCGTTTGGCGGGCTTTTAGCACCCCAATTCCAAGTCCATTTGTATCAAAATTATGTTCTTGTGCGAGGGCATAGCCCAAATCCATATCCAAATTATTGATAAGATACAACGCACTTTTTTGTTCATTTAGAGGCACAAAACCTGCATAAATGCCTTTTGTGGCAATACTCTCAACAGTTTGAATTTCTTGAGCATTTTTGCTGATATGTTTATGCACAAAATCCTTATCTTTTTGGAGGGTTTTAAGTTCTTGGGCATTGCCAAAAAATTTTTTTTCATCTTGTGAAATTACCGCTATTTCTGAGGCACGCACAGGAATCTGAAAACCATCTTCTATTTCTATTTCTACTTGATTATTGGGCAAAAATCTTGTAATTACGCCCTCCTCAGTGCCTCGCACCATTCGCACACGGTCGCCTATGTTCATTTTAAAAAAGTTTTTTTTTAAGGTGTCAGTCATCAGGGGTCAGGTGTCAGTTAAATAATTAGGAATTTGTAATCAATAAATATCAATATTAAAATACTGACCCCTGACTACTGATTACTGACTCCTAACTAAAGTGCATTCGCACATTGTTCTTTAATTTTTTCAAGTTCGTCTTTCATCACCACTACATATTGTTGCATTGTGGCATCATTTGCTTTTGAGCCAATGGTATTGATTTCACGACCAATTTCTTGGCTAATAAAATTAAGTTTTTTACCATTTATATCATTTTCTTCTAAAGATTTCAAAAAATAATGTAAATGTTGTGTAAGTCGCATTTTTTCTTCTGAAATATCCATTTTTTCCAAATAATATATCATTTCTTGTTCAAAACGATTTTTGTCATAATATTCGTGATGGGTAATTTCTGCAAGTCTTTCTTCCAATCTTTGGCGTATTTGGGTACGTCTTTGAGGGTCTTGTTCTTCTATTTTTAGTAAAAAATCTTGTATGATTTTTATGGAATTTTCAAACATTTTTTTAAGTTCTAAACCTTCTGAAAGCCTAAAACTTTTACATTTTTCTAAGGAAATTTCCAAGATTTTTTGGCACGCTTCCCAAAGATTTTCCAATTTTTTTTGGTTTTCTTCTTCCAACAAAGCCAAATTTTTGTCTTGATTATCGTCTGTTGTGGTGGTTTTGCTTTTGGTAGCGTCAGGCATTGACAATGCCCACGCAAGTAATCCTTGTGTGTCTGTGTTTGTTTCTTGGGCTATTTTTTGGGCTTCTTTGATGTAAGTTTTTACGACTTCGTGGCGTATTTCGGTGTTGGTGGTTACGTCTTCGTGAGGAATAATATCCAAAAATACAAAAATTTTGCCTCTTTCAAGTTGTTCTTTTATCCAATTTCTAACCCAAATTTCCTTTTCAGCAGGTAATTGGCGAGGTATTCTTACACCCAAATCCAACCCTTTGCTGTTAATGCTTTTGATTTCAGCAATTAAAGTATAATTTTCGTAAATGGTTTGGGTATTGCCAAATCCTGTCATTGAAAAAAGCATATATTTAGGTGAAAGTAGTCAGGGGTCAGGGGAAAGTAATCAGGTGAAAGTAGTCAGGGGTCAAGGGAAAGTACGAAATACAAAATAACAAAAAGTCAATTTTTTTACAAAAATATAGAAAATTTGGGTAATTAGGGAATTTTTTAAGGGAAATTAAATTTTTTAAACCTATTGGAAAATGAAAAAACTTAAAAAAATATAGTCTGCACCGTAGTTTACGAAGGTCTGACGATATTTTTTTAAGTTTTTAACCATAAAAGAAAGTAATTTTAAGTAAATAAAAAGGTCAAACCTTCGCAAACTACAGTGCAGACTTTTTTTATAAAAATAAAATTGTTTTTAATATTTAAGGTTAGTTTAAAAAAAAAGTTATAATTTTGCAAAACCACAAATAACCCAAAAAATGCCCAAAATAACTCTTCTTACTGAAATTCACACAGACATCAAAATATGCTTTGATTTGTCAAGAAGCATAGATTTGCACAAAATTTCTACCGCACACACCAACGAGGAAGCAATCGCAGGCAAAACATCAGGGCTTATCACGTTGGGCGAATCTGTAACTTGGCAAGCTACGCATTTGGGTTTTAGGCAAAAACTTACGTCTAAAATTACTGCTTTTGATTTTCCAAATTATTTTGTTGATGAACAAACAAAAGGCATTTTTAAATCCATTTATCACGAACACCATTTTAAACAAATAAACCCCAAAACAACATTGATGACTGATATTTTTGATTTTCAATCGCCTTTTTGGATTTTGGGAAATATTGTAAATTATTTGTTTTTGGCTAATTATATGCGAAAACTTTTGGTAAATCGCAATAATATTATCAAAGAATTTGCAGAAACTGACAAATGGAAATCAATTTTAAAATAAATAAAAACCAAAAATATGTTTCATTCTAATTTTAATTTAATTCTTAAAATCACTTTTATTCTATTTTTTTTATTTTTTTTTAATAAAAATAATGTTTTTGCACAAGATAGATTAGATTTTGTTAATAACCCCACCCAAACCCTCCCCAGAGGGGAGGGCTTACAAAAGACGCAATTTTATAATTCATTTTTTGTAAATGATTCACTAAAACACAGAAAAAGGCTTGTTAGTTGGGGAATGGGTGCAGGATACACAACTGCATTAACAGGGCTTTCGGTAATTTGGTATGATTGGAATAAAATGGGAGGATTTCGTTTTTTTAATGATGATGACGAATGGCAACAAATGGATAAATTTGGGCATTTTTTTACCAATTTTCATTTTTCTAAATATAATGCCCAAATGCTTGAATGGGCAGGTTATTCGCCTAAAAAATCTGAATTTTTGGGAATGGCGGTTGCGTCAAGCGTAATGTTGGGCATAGAAGTATTAGATGGGGCTTCACCAAAATACGGTTTTTCGTGGGGCGATTTTACCGCTAATACAGGCGGAGCGTTGTTTTATTGGGGACAAAAAGCCCTTTGGAAAGAGATTAGAATTTTGCCAAAATTTTCGTTTTTTCCTACTGATTTAGCACCTTTACGCCCTAATGTTTTGGGTAAAAGCCTTGCGGAACAATGGCTAAAAGATTACAATGGACAAACATATTGGTACAGCGTGGATATGGACAAGTTTGCACCAAAATTTCCAAAATGGCTTAATCTCTGTGCAGGTTATGGTGCTTATAATATGCTTTATGCAAATTATGCGGAAAGTGTAGAAAATGGCTATACGCCTTATAGAAGGTATTTTGTGGGCATTGATATTGATTTATCACACATTAAAACCAAAAATAAATTCTTAAAAGGTTTTCTTAATTTGCTTACAATGGTGCGTTTGCCTGCTCCTGCGTTGGAATACAATGCAGAAAAAGGTTTTGAATTTCATTATGTTAAATTTTAAACCGTAAAATTTTAAAAATAGAACACAGATTTTACGGATTAACACAGATTTTCACAGATTTTTTTTATTTTTCGTAAAATTTTGATATTTTTTATCAATTTTTAGAATTCATTTTAAAAATAAAAATTTTAAAAATAAAATTGTATTTTAAATGTAAAGTTTGTACGTTTGATTTAAAAACAACAACATTAAAAATTTGTTTGTAGAGTTATGCTTTTTCATTATATTTTCTCCTAAAATTTTTGTATTTGTTTTATTTCCAAATGTTATTTTTAATTTTATTTTTTAAAATTATGAAAAAATCCATTATTAATTTTGTTTTTAATTTAATTATTACCAAAAAAAGCATTTTTTTTGTAATTTTAGTATTAAATATTTTTCCACAAAAAATTCAAGCACAATACCTCGCAGAAGATAATTGGCATTTTGGAAAGGTATTGTTAGATACAGGTGATTCGCTTTCAGGTAATTTGAAATTTAATCTTAAAGAAGAATTATTGATGCTAAACGCACCACAAGGTTTGCAAACGTTGTCATCTCGTAAAGTGGCTATGTTTTCGTTTTATGATACCAAACTAAAAAGAGATAGGCAATTCTATTCATTTATGTATCCCAAAACCAATAATTATAAAACACCTTGTTTTTTTGAGGTATTGCATCATGGCGAAAAAATATCGCTTGTAGGGCGTGAGGTACTTGTGCAAACTACTATAAATAATCGTCCTTATTATGGAGGAATGTATGGCAGTGGTTATTATGGCAATCCAATGAACATTCCGCAAACAATTACATCAGTAAAAATGGAAATGTATTTTTTGTATAATTCAGGGAAAATGAAATCATTTAATGGCAATAAAAATGAACTTTATACCATTTTCGCTGATGCTCAAAGCCAAATAAAAACTTATATCAAGGACAGAAAACCGAATTTGGAAAAACCAGACGACATTAAACAAATGTTGGTTTTTTATCACAATGCAAAAAAATAAAAATTGTTAAAAAATCATTTTTTCCTTAATTTTGCAAATCTATAAGGTTTTTAAAACCTCATAAGTTTGATAAAAAAGATTTTATTTAACAAAAAAACACTTTGTTTATAGCAAAGAAGTTTTAAAAAAATGGAAAATACAAAAGAAAATCCAAAAAAATACGCAGTATTATTGTATTATGTATATACAAATATTGCTGACCCTGACACATTTAGAGAACAACATCATTTGTTGTGTCTTTCGCTCAATTTGAGAGGTCGCATTATCATTGCCAATGAAGGGCTTAATGGCACTGTTGCAGGTTTTCCACAAGATTGTGAGGCATATATGCAAGCAGTAAAACAAGATGAAAGATTTAAAGATGTGGATTTTAAAGTGGAATATCATCACGAAAATCCTTTCCAAAAACTTTATGTAAGGGTAAAACCTGAAATTGTGCATCTTGGTTTGCCCACACTTCACCCAGCAGGAAAAGCAGGAAAATATGTAGCGCCAAAGGATTTTAAGGAATTTACACAACAGGAAGATGTCGTAATTCTTGATGTACGTTCCAATTATGAGCATAATGTAGGTAAATTCAAAAATGCAATTACCTTAGATATTGAAAATTTTAGGGATTTCCCTCAAAAAGTAGGAGAACTTTCTCACCTCAAAAATAAAAAAGTTGTAACCTACTGCACAGGAGGCATCAAATGCGAAAAAGCAACCGCTTATCTCATAGAACAAGGTTTTGAAGATGTGTATCAATTACACGGTGGAATTGTAAAACATGGTTTGGAAGCAGGAGGTGAGGATTTTGAAGGAAAATGTTATGTATTTGATGGGCGTTTGGTGGTAGATGTTAATAGCGTAAATCCAAGTGTGGTTTCCAAATGTTTTGTTTGTGGCACTACAAGCGATAGAATGGTGAATTGTGCTAATCCAACTTGCAACGAACACGTACCTATTTGCGAAAAATGTGGCGAAGAATTACAGGGGGCTTGTTCTGAAACCTGCAAAAATCACCCTGAAAAACGTCCTTATAATGGAACAGGTTATTATCAAAAAGAACTTAATGGATATGACCCATATCTAAACGCTACAAAAAGAAAATAAAATTTTAAAAAATCATAATATTTGGCTGTTTTTTTGGAAATAGCCAAATATTTTTTTATTTTTAATGTAACATACTTTTAATATTATAAAAAATGGAAGAAAAACAAAAAATGCAAGAACGTATAAAATTTTTTGAAGAAATTGAAGAAAATTTTGACTTAAATAGAGCTAAATTTTATCTTTTGGTGTATATTATATTTGCTTTTTGGTATATTATCGAAAATAATTATCTGAAAATTCTTGTTATATCTTCTTTTTTTACTTTGGCAATAGGGTCATATATTTTAAAAACTTTTTTGTTATTTAATTTACCACAAAAAAAATTAGAATTTGAAAACGAATACCTAAATGAAAAACCTGTATTAAAAAAGGTAAGTGAAAATGAATATTTTATAAACAATGTTATGCCTAATGGTTATTTATTATTGCAATTTATGCCTTCTATAACCATATTTTTTAATATGATATATTATAAAGATGTTTCAATGACAAGAAAAATGTATGAAGGAAATACATCAACTATAATGTTGTTTTTTAGTTTTGAATTAATTATTTTATATTATCTTTTGTTTAAAAAAATCAAAATGCACCCTAAATACAATATTACACGAGCAATTTATTATAGTAGTTTTTGTATAGCATTTTTTTTAATGATAAAAAATGGGTTATTTTAATTTAAAATTCATAAAATAAAAAACTTCTTCAAATTTTTTAAATTTTCGCATTTCAAAATTTTATATATAATTTTGTGTTGCATATTTTTTTGTATTTCCCTGACTACTTTCCCCTGACTACTTTCCCCTAAATCATACATGAGCAAATTTTACCAAGAAATTCTTTGGCGTGAAAATGGAAATTTTAGCCATACAGACACCGCAAAAAACATTTTATATCTCCAAGTTTATCCTGAAGGTTTGCGTTATTGGGTAAGTCCTAATAATGGAGAATCTGAAATTTTGTATTGGAAAGATTATCAATTCCTAAAACCACTTTTGATAGAAGAAAAAATCACCGCTTTGCGTGAAATTTATGCGTCTGACAATGTGATTTCACAAGAAAATTGGGCAAAAATCTTTATTCAAAGTGATGCAAATGCGTTTTCGCTTGTACCAACTGCTTTATTTGAAGAAGATAATTTACAAGTTTATCTAAAAAATATTTCTTTTTCTCAAAAAGATACACTTCTGCATACGCCCCAAAAACGCATTGATGCGGTAAATGTGTTTGTAGTTCCTGAAATTTGGAGTGATTTTTTTTCCGCTTATTATCCCAAAGACCATATAAAATTTTGCCACCCAACGCAAGTTTTTTTGGAAAGTATCAAAGAAAATGTGCAGGAAAAAGACCTTTCTTTGCATTTATTGGTAGAAAAAGGATATATTATTGTAATTGCTTTGCGAAATGGTGAAGTAGAATTTTGCAATATTTTTAATTATAATGTTGCAAATGATGTGCTTTATTTTCTCACAACAGTTGCCCAAAGTTGTGATTTTAACCGAGAAAAACATAAGGTTTTTCTCTATGGAAAAATTCACCCATCTGCTGAAATTTTTGTATTATTGGAAAAATATTTTGCAAAACTTTATATCCAAAAAGACATTTCGGACAAAATAAAAATTGAAATTGCTTGGGCTACAATGGATTTTACCACATATTATGATTTGTTGGGAATGTGTTTTGTATAAAAAATAAGTTCAAACAAGCCCCCTAACCCCCAAAGGGGGAACAAAAAGCCCCTAACACCCAAAGGGAAATATAATCACTAAAAACTCCCCCTTTGGGGGCTGGGGGGCTTCTTTTATTCAATGTCTATTATAGTAGAAAATCTCAACAAAATATACAGCACCCAACACGCCTTAAAAAATGTAAATTTTGAAATAAAAACAGGCGAAATTGTTGGTTTTTTGGGCCCTAATGGGGCAGGAAAAAGTACCACAATGAAAATTGCAACAGGATATTTGCCTGCAACATCAGGCAATATAAAAGTGTGCGGTGTGTCAGTACAAGAAAATCCCTTAGAAGTTCGCAAAAATATAGGTTATCTCCCAGAACATAATCCTTTGTATTTGGATATGTATATCAAAGAATATTTGGATTTTGTGGGTGAAATGTATAAAATAAATGGTAAAAATCGCAAAAATCGCATCAATGAACTTGTAGAAATTTGTGGTCTTGGGCGTGAACAACACAAAAAAATAGGAAGTTTGTCCAAAGGTTATCGCCAAAGGGTTGGGCTTGCACAAGCACTTATTCACAATCCGCCTGTTTTGATTTTGGACGAGCCAACAACAGGTTTAGACCCTAATCAAATTGTGGAAATAAGACAGGTTATTAAAAATATTGGCAAGGAAAAAACGGTTGTATTTTCTACGCATATTATGCAAGAAGTGGAGGCAATTTGTAGCAGGGCAATTATCATTAATTTGGGCGAAATCGTGGCAGATAGTAGCATTATTGACCTTCAAAAAAATACCCAAAACAAAAAAATTATTTCCTTAGAAACCAATAAACCACTTCAAAATGATGTTTTCCAAGATTTGGAAAATGTGCTTTTGGTAGAAAATATTTCCCCTGCAAAATATAAAATTCATACAAATATAGCGGTAGATTTACGTGAAAAAATCGCTCAAATTGTTACCCAAAATGATGCTTTTATCCTCACAATGCAATTACAAGAAAGTTCTTTGGAGGAGATTTTTAGGAGTTTGACGAAATAATATTAGGGGAGAGGTATCAGGAGAAAGGTGTAAGTACAAAACAGCCAAAATACAAAGTTTATTTTTTAATATTTCTTTTATTTTTGTAAAAAAAAGGTAAAAATATTTTTTTTATAAAAAAAACACTTTATATTTGCACCCTTATTTTTTACTAACTTTAAAAAATTATTATGTCATTACGTAATTACGAAACCACGTTTATTGTTACTCCTACATTGTCAGATGAAGAAGTAAAATCTGTGGTGGAAAAATTCAAAAAAATCCTTACCGACAACGGTTCCGAGATTCTCCTTGTGGATAATTGGGGGTTAAAAAAGTTAGCATATTCTATTGAAGGTAAAAACAGTGGATTTTATACTGTGATTGAATTCAAGAGCGAACCAACTTTTATTAAGACCTTAGACACAGAGTTTCGTCGTGATGAGCGCATTATGCGTCAAATTATTATTGCTTTGGATAAACACGCAATTGTTTATAACGAGAAAAAACGTAACAAATCATTTCAACCAACCCAAAGTTAACTAAAGTCTTATGAAAACTACAAGCAACGCTGTGGCTACCTTCATGAATGAACCAGTACACAAAAACGAAAACCGTAAAAAGTATTGCAGGTTCAAAAAAAGTGGGATTAAGTATATTGATTACAAAGACCCAAACTTTTTGCTTAAACTCCTCAACGAACAAGGTCGTATCTTGCCTCGTCGTATCACAGGTACAAGCCTCAAATATCAACGTAAAGTTGCACAAGCTGTAAAACGCGCACGTTATTTGGCATTATTGCCTTATGTAGCGGACTCTTTGAAGTAATCTTTTTTTTAAATTTTCAAAAACCAATAAAAGTGTTTTTTTTAATAAAAAACACAACATTTTAATATTTTTTATGGAAATTATCCTTAAAGAAGATGTGCAAGGTTTGGGTTATAAAAATGATATTGTAGTTGTAAAACCAGGTTATGGTCGCAATTACCTCATTCCAAAAGGTGCTGCTACAATGGCTACACCATCAGCTAAAAAAATATTGGCTGAAAACCTCAAACAAGCTGCACACAAAGCTGAAAAAATCAAAAATGATGCGATGGCTTTGGCTGAAAAAATTGCTGCTGCTACTATAGAAGTAAGTGCAAAAGTAAGCGAAACAGGCAAAATATTTGGTGCTGTTACTAATATTCAAATTGCTGACGCACTCAAAGCAAAAGGTATAGAAATTGACCGCAGAAAAATCTCTTTCAAACAAGATGATGTAAAAACTGTAGGTACTTATACCGCACAAGCTGATTTACACCGTGAAGTAAAAGCAAATTTCTCTTTTACGGTAGTTGCTGGCTAATTTTTGATATTTTTTTTATCAAAAATAAAAACAAAAAACATACATTTCTTTGCGGAAATGTATGTTTTTTTTGTGTTTTATGGATTATTCTTCCTCACCACCATCTGCTTCTGGTTCATTATCTGCAACTTCTTCCTCTGGTTCTTCAACTTCTGGTTCCTCCTCAACTTCTTCCTCCTCTGGTTCTTCCTCCTCGTATTCTTCTTCCTCAACTTCTTCTTCCTCAACTTCTTCTTCCTCAACTTCTTCATCTTCTAGTTCTTCCTCCTCGTATTCTTCTTCCTCATCTTCACCACCTCCACCTGACAAATCTTCATCTTCTTCGCTTTCTTCTTCTTCCTCCTCTTCTTCTTCTTCACTTTCTTCCTCGCCTTCTTCACCTTCTTCTTCCTCACTTCCTTCCTCATCATATTCTTCCTCACTTTCTTCATCTTCTTCACCTTCTTCTTCCTCATATTCTTCTTCGCTTTCTTCATCATCTTCACCACCTCCAC
>JAAFIN010000309.1 GCA_013297825.1 Cytophagales bacterium | reverse complement strand
GGCATATTTTCCCAAAAAGTTCCTCCAAGATAATAATTATAAACAGGTCTGCTGTTAATCATTACAAGCGTTTTTGTATTGGCACTGATAGAATACAGCGAATTGCGTTGAATGTTGCTTCCACCTCTGATATGCACATCATAATTTCCATTGGTTTGCTCCGCAATCATCATACCTGGCACAAGTCGCAATGCTTCAGGGATAGAAGTAGCACCAGAGCGTTTGATTTCTTCTTTGGTAATTACGGAAGTAGCAACAGGTGCGTCAAAAAGACTTTCTAATTTTTTGGAGGCTAATGAAACTTGAACATTGAGCAAATCTTCTTCGGTTTGGTTAGTCATATCACTTACTTTAAATTTCAGTAAGTCCTCTACATTGGTTGTGTCTGTATTTTGGGCAAATGTTTTTGAGGAAAAAACAATAAATACCAAAAATATTTGGAAAAAGAGATAAAAGTGGCAATGTTTTAGCATAAAAATTTTTGTAATAAATTTGATAATATTTTGGTAAAATAAGAAACAGATTATATATTTACCCAAAAATAATTTTTTTTCATTCAAAATAAAAATTATTTATAAAAAATAAGAAATAATTTATTTATTTCTTAAAGCGTTTTTTAATAAAAATTTAATTTCAATCCTTTTGTTTTAAGTATTATTTATAAAAAAATAAAATTTTACCTATCAATAAAATGTTTCTTGTGCGTATTTTTATCTTGCTTTTTTTGAGTGTATTTGTTCTTTTTGGAATAAATACAAGCAATATCTACGCCCAAAATGTAACTACATTATTAGAAGATTTTAATAATGCACCCAACGCTGAACAAAAAGCAAGTATCTCACGAAAAATTGCCCAAAGCTACCAATCATTCAAAAAATATGAACTTGCTACGCAATATTATTTGCGAACAATAGATATTTTAGAAAAACAAAATATCCAAAATAAAGAACTTTCTGACACTTACAGCGATGTAGGCGACCTTTATTTGGAATGGGGCGGATATGCCAATGCAATCATTTATCTTCGTAAATCTGCAGAACTTAAAACCCGCACTCACGACTTGTATGGGCGACTTGCTGGCTGGCAAAAAATAGCCATCGCACATTATAATCTCCAAAAATATGATGAGGCTTCTTATGATTATACTAAAATTGCAGAGCTTCAACGCATCATAAAAGACCAAAAAAAATATCTTCCCAATACTTACAATAAACTTGCGGTTCTTGCTGAACTCAACCAACAAAGTGCAAAAGCACTTACACTAAGCGAAGAAGGCTTAAAAATTGCCAAAGAACAAAATAACTTAGAGGAACAAGTACATTTTCTTAATAATTTGGGCTATTTGCAACGCAAACAAAATAATACAACACTTTCTTTGGCTTATTTTGAACAAGCTATTTCTGCGAATAAAGAATTATTAAAGCAAAAAAATACCCCTGCAAAACAAGCTAATATCTGTCAAAATATTGGTACAATTTTAACAAATCTTAGAAGATATGACGAAGCACGCAACTATTACGTTGATTCACGCAAAATACGTGAAAATGCCAATAACAAGCCAATGGTTGTGGAAAGTATAAATTGTATTGCACTTAATTATTTCTTGGAAGGCGAATTTGATAAATGCAAAAATACCATTGATAAAGCTATAGAACTTGGCAAAGAAGTAAAAGCAAATAAACAACTTGTAGATAGTTATGAAATATTATCAAAATTGCATCTTAAAGAAAATAATCTTAAAGATTATCAAATTGCAAATGATAATTATAATGCTTACAAAAACCAACTACAAGACACAAATATCCAAACAAAAACTACTGTAAATAATAAAAAAGCTGAAATAGAAAAAATAGAAAACGATTCAAAACTTGCTTTTCGCAAAGCTGAAAATGAAGACCTGCTTGCCCTAAACTACAAAAAAGAAAAAGAACTTTCTGACCAAAAAGCAATACAAGCTGAACAAGACAAAAAACTTGCACAACAAGAATCAGCCCTCCGCTTTGCACAAGCTGAAAAAGCTGAAAAAGATAAACTTATTGCAGAAGCTAAATTCCTTAGGGCTGAACAAGAAGAGGCGCTCGCCAAATCTGAAAAAGAAATCGCAGAAGCTAATCTTGCCAAATCAGAAGCAGAAAAAGCCAAGGCAAAAGCACAAGCAAAAGAAGCTAAACAAGCCCAATTACTTGCTCAAACACAATCTTTGCAAGCAATGAAAGATAAAGAAAGACTTGAAGAAGAACAAGCACGCCAAATACAATTATATTTCCTTACTGCATTAGCTGTATTTTTTGCACTTATTATAAGTTTTATTTTGTTTTTCTTTTACAGAAATAGAAAGAAAAATGAACTTCTTAAAAAACAAAACCACGAACTCAATGAACTCAATGAAGAACTTAACCAATCAAAAGAAGAAATCGCTGCACAACGTGATACCGTAGAAAGGGAACGTCAAAAATCTGATGAATTGTTACTTAATATTTTGCCATTATCCACTGCCATAGAACTCAAAGAAAAAGGCTCTGCTACACCACAATCGTATAAAATGGTTTCGGTGCTTTTTACAGATTTCAAAGGTTTTACCAATATTGCTTCCCAAATGACTCCAGAAGATGTTATTAAGGAATTAGATTATTGCTTTTTGGCTTTTGATGAAATTATTGAAAAATATAATTTGGAAAAAATCAAAACTATTGGAGATGCGTATATGTGTGCGGGTGGTTTGCCACTTCCTAATACAACAAATCCGATTGATGCAGTAAGAGCAGGTTTGGAAATTCAGGCTTTTATGCAGGGTTTTATTGAACAGAAAAAAGCACAAGGCAAAGAAAGTTGGGAAATTAGGCTTGGTATTCACACAGGCGAGGTAATTGCTGGTGTGGTAGGCAAAAAGAAATTTGCGTATGATATTTGGGGTGATGCTGTAAATGTTGCTTCACGTATGGAAAGTAGTGGCGAAGTGGGCAAAGTTAATATTTCAGAAAGTACCTACGAACTTGTGAAAGATTATTTTGAATGTGAATATCGTGGTAAAGTATATGCCAAAAATAAAGGTGATATTGATATGTATTTTGTGAAAAATGAAAAATAAGTGTCTAATTTTCATTTTATAACTATACATTTTTTCAAAAATATTGCTCAAAATGCAATGAAAACACTTTTTTTTTATTAATTTCCTTAAAAACTTTATTGAAGTCATTATTTTAAATTTAAAAAATCAAATGAATGAGCAATTATCTCTTTGATAATTTGGTAATTTTTCAAAATATTTTGGTCAAACCTTCGTAAACTATGGTACAGACCAAAATTTTTGAAAAATGTTGCGAAATATTCATTTCAAAGCTTTTTTTTAATTATTTTAATTTTTGTATAGCAATAAAAAAATTAAGAATAACCTAAATCTCTAATTGGCTCTTCTGCTTCTGGTATATCCAAACACTTGTGCGTATAAAGTTCCCAATTATCCACATCTAAGGCACATAAATTACCATATTCGCCCATTTTTGCATATAGATTTTCTGGATTTGTACCATAATAACAACCATTATCAATGTTGATACTTTTGGCTTTTTCTCTAATAGATTTTTTTATATCAGTCAAAGGAATAGGTGTATGTCCATGCACAACCCTAAAATCAAGCCACTCAGGCAAAAAATCATCATTATCTCTTGACCAAAGCATTGCTTCAAAATCTGTGAAAGGATTGTCAGATATAAAATTTAGACCTGCGTGTGTAAATACAAAATCAGACATTTGACAACACAAATAAAGATTATTCAAAAAAGGCATATATTTTGGAAAAATAATGCGATTATTATCTGCGAAATTGGCTAATTTTACTAATCTTGGTACATTTTCATATTCTTTTTCATATTCCATTCTTTCTTCATCACTCATAATTTCCCATTTTTTGCGAGCTTGTGCATCTTTTTCAAGAGCCATTTGTTCGTGATTGCCTTTGAGTGGATAGACTTGATAATTTTGTGCTTGCAAATCCATAATAAAATCCATCACGCCAGCACTATCATCTCCTCTGTGCAGATAATCACCCAAAAATATAATTTGGTCATCTTTTGTGATTTTTACTTTTTCTAACAAAAGTGCTTTCAATGTTTTACAACAACCATGCACATCACCAATGACAATGCGTCTGCCTGTTAGGTTTTTGTCCAATAAAAAGTGTAAAGGGTTTATTTTGTAGAAAGACATTTTTTTTAATGGTGAATGTTAAATGGTAAATGTTGAATGAAAATAGCCAAATAAGAGCAGGATTTTCAGGATTAAATACAGATTTACAGGATTTTTATTTTTGATTATTTTTGCAAAAGTAATTAAAATTTCTTTTTTGTAAAATAAACTAATTTTATAGTTGATTTGTAAATAATAAAATCTTGTCCCATAAAAACACAAAAAAAAGAAATAAATCTTGATTTTTGCGTTCTTATGAAACAAGAATAATACATTTTGGAAGATTAAACTATTGCTCAATAAAAGTTAAATTGTCGGATATAATTTTTTAAGTTTAATTCTGGCATCAGAAGTTTTAAACTGCCAATTAACACCTTTTTTTTCTTGGTTTTGTTTATTTTTCCACTTTTCTA
>JAAFIN010000308.1 GCA_013297825.1 Cytophagales bacterium | reverse complement strand
CAGCACGCACATATACAGGGATTTTATTTTGCGGAATTTCTACAAAAATTTCTTGATTTCCTGCATTTTTTTCATCATTCCACATATTATACCAAGTACCTTTTGGCAAATAAATTTTGTGAATAGATTGGTTAGCAGTTACCGCACACACCAAAATACTTTGTCCAAAAAAATACTGATTTTGATAATTTCCTTCGTAAATTTTTGGGTCGTTTGCATATTCAAATAAAAGACTTCTTTGAATTGGCATACCGTTTTGTGTTGCTTCATAAAAAGCACTATACAAATAAGGCAACAACCTATAACGCAAATTGATAAAATTACGTGCAATTTCTTCGGTTTCCTCCCCAAAAGCCCAAGGCTCTGCATCTTTGCTGTTAATCATTGTATGACAACGTGCAAAAGGTGAAAACGCTCCATAAGCAATCCATTTATTAAAAACTTTTGTCTGCACTTCCCCCACAAATCCCCCAATGTCATAACCTGCAAATGAAAGCCCAGCAAGCCCCATATTATTTACAAGGCGAATATCACCCAACATATTATTATCTTCCGAAACATTATCACCTGTCCAAACCGCCCCATAACGTTGTACGCCTGAATAACCTGCACGTGTAAGGATAAAAGGACGTTTTCCTTTTGATTGATTTTTAGCGTTTTCTGCGGTAGCTCTTGCCATTTGCATACCATAAATATTGTGAGCTTTGCGGTGGCTTGCGGTTTGTCCTTCGTAATGAAATTCGGTGATATCAGGAAAATCTTTTCCCCAAACCGCAGGTTCATTCATATCATTCCAAAAACCCAAAATTCCCATTTCGGTCAAATCTTTCATATTTTCGCCCCACCAATTACGTGTTTTTTCGTTGGTAAAATCAGGAAAATGACACGCACCAGGCCACACATTACCTGTGTAGGGAAATGTAAAATCTTGTTTGGATTTTGGATAATTTACAAAAACATCTTTTTTCAAACCATCTTCGTAAGGTTTGTAACCATTTTCTACCTTAATGCCTGGGTCAAAAATCAAAACAACATGAAAACCCAATTCTTCCAAATCTTTTACAAGTTTTTGGGGATTAGGAAAGTTTTTTTTGTCCCAAGTAAATACTTTGTATTTATCCATATAATGAATATCCAAATAAAGCACATCACAAGGGATTTTTTTTTCTCTAAATGTTTTTGCCAAATTATAAATTTCGGTATCAGGATAATAACTGTATCTACATTGTTGAAATCCTAAACTCCAAACAGGAGGTAAATTTATTCTTCCTGTGAGTTGTGTGTAATTTTGAAGCACTTTTTTGGGTGTATTTCCCCCAATTACAAAATATTTCATTTCGCCACCTTCCGCCCTAAAATACGAAAATGGGTGACTCATTGACCCAAAATTAAACGTAGTTTTGTAGGTATTATCAAAGAAAATTCCGTAAGTTTTTGTAACTTTTTTACCTCCAACATTTGTATCAAAAACGCCCATATAAAATGGATATGTGCCATACATTTCGTTGGCATCAGTGCTGTAAGCGAATTGGTCAGTATTCCAATTGGTGTAAGTGCTACCTTTTTTATCAATTCCACCTGTTTTTTCGCCCAAGCCTACAAAACGCTCGTTTTCGCCTTGACCTCCTACGTGAGGGTGTGCTTTTTGGGGTTTCAATTGTCTGTAATTTGTAACCACACTTCCCTGCCAAGCTACGCTATAATCTGTGGAATCTTCTGTAAGGATTGTGCCATCAATCGCATCACGCACCACAATATGAGCGGTTTTGAATGTAATATGTAAACGAAGTTTTCCAGTGGAAATTTCCGCAGAATTTTTATCTGCTAAAAAGTTTATTTCGCAATTTTCAGGCGAAGAAATTACGGAATATGAAAATTCATCAAATTGTTGTTCTTTTCTAATAATACGAATTTCAATAATTTCTTCTGAAAAAATAGTTATTCTGATGTTTGCTTCTTTTGTGGTAAAAAGAAACATATTATTTGCCAAAACCTCGTGTTTTTGGATTTTGGAAAGGAAAATGGTGTCGTTGTCGTAACGCATAAAGGTTTAAAGTTAAAAGTTCAAAATGATGATTTCCCAACTTTTGGAGGGTTTCAAACCCTCCAAAAGTTTTTATTGCTTAAATAAAAATTCATAAAAAATAATCCATAACTTAAAGCAAAAATAATCTATAATTTTTAGCTTTGTTTATAATTTTTAAAATAAAATTGTATTTTTACCTGAATGCTTTTACAAAAATATTTATTAGAAATAAAAATAAAAGCGTTAAAACTTTTGATAGAAAATTAGGGTTAAAAAAAAGACTTGACAAGCCTAAAAAAATATTTTTTGATAAAGTTTTTTTGGAATTTTAAAACCACAGAATTTTAAAAATATAAATTTTAAAAAAAAAATTGGTTCTTTGAAAATTTATACGGAAAATTACGTTTAATAAGAATACCAAACAAAGTTATAACTGTGTTTGTTGTCCTCACCAAACAAATCCTACTAAAAACTAAGAAGAACCACATTTTTTTATTTTATGAGAAAGATAACAATTTTAATTCTTTTAACTTTTATTTTTTTTAATATTTTTCAAAAAATAAAAGCCCAAAATCTCACAAAAAAAGATAGTTTTGCTACTGAAACTATCCAAAAAGTACCTCCTCAACTTATCCAAGCCTCTGATATAAATGGTAAAACAGTTACTTTTTCAAAATTTATAAAAGCCCTTACCAAACAATATTTTGACCCAAAAGACAACGTAAAAATTGCCTTACAATTTAGAGATATTATCATAAAATTCGATGAAGTGGAAGACAGGGCTTTTATGGATAAGCGTTTTGCTGACCCAAATCCTGATGTAATGACTTGCGTACACGATCTTTTGCTTGAAAATATTACCATAGAAGGTGGTATGTGGTGGGTAATGAATAAATTTGTATTCAAGGGTTATGTTACGATTTCACAATTCAACAATTCACATATGTGGTTCAAAAATTGTATTTTTGAGAAAACAGTGCGTTTCGCTACGTGTAAAATTGTATTTTTAAATTTTGAAAATTGTGAGTTTCAACACGGATTTCGCTATCATTTGAACGAATTAAAAGAATATGTGAAATTTGAGAAATGCAAAATTTCTATAAATCCTGACATTCAAAATGATACACGTATGTCGCCTTTTGATTTGTATGTGATAGAAGCACATTTATTCCAATTTAGTCAAAAAGGCGAAGCGGTGGATTTTTTTATGAATAATTGTGTATTTGGTGTGCCAAAACGCAACAAAAATCTCCCAAAATATGCAGTCAATATTTCAGAAACGCATTTTACCAACCTTCAATTAGTTGATAATATATTTTATACAAACCTTAATCTCGCACAAAGCACTATAGAAAATCAATTCCTTTTTTCTGGTGGAAAACTCATTGGTTCTTTGATAATGGACGCTTTGAACATGAATCCACTTAATACAAGGGTGCAATGGACAAAGTTTTCCAACAATAAAATATCAATTTATGATGCAAAAAAACAACTTGTAAATGGATATTCACGCAAAGAAATCAAAGATGAAGTATTATTTGCTAATCTTATCAGTTGTTATGCTACTTTTTATGGATTGTTCAAATCACAAGGCAATCGTACTTATGGCAATAATTGTTATGTGGAATGGAAAGACATAGAAACTGAATATTTGTATAATCTCTACAAAAAAGACCCACGTGTTTCGGTGTATTTTGCGTATTTGATGAATGTTTTTTTGAGAGATTTTTGTGATTATGGGACTAATCCGTTGAAATCCATTTATTTGTCAAGTTTGGTGTTGATATTTTTTGCACTTTTGTATTTTTTTAGTCCTTTCCAGCTTAATGGTGATAAAGACGAAGAAGGAAAATATACCAGAGTAAGCATTTATACACAGATTAGGCTTTATGCAAGTTATTTTTTGGAAAAAGAAAAACTAAAAAATATTTACCTTCGCCAACAAATTTGTAAGGTGGAAAATAACGATAAAATGGAGTTTTTGAGGCTTACAAATGGCAAAACAGGCAGGCTTCCTATGATGTTTCATTTGATTGCAAAACCTTCTATTTGGTGGCGTGGTTACAAACAAAATTTGGAAGTTTGGTTTTATGAACGCATTGATTATGTACACGAAAAATGGGAAGATTTGACAAAATTCAGGCGTATATTGGCATCTTTTGCTTTTGGTTTTTTGATGTTGATAGGTTTTATTTATTTTGTGTTGGTGCGTGCTGTTGATGCTTTTACGTTGAGTTTAAATGTATTTTCTACGTTGGGTTTTGGAGAAATTCCCATAAAAGGCGTTATTCGTTATTTGACTGTGATTGAAGGATTTATTGGCTGGTTTTTGTTGTCAATTTTTAGTGTTTCGTTGATAAGTCAAGTAATTCAGTAAAAAATTCATAACCTCAAAATAAGAATTTCGCTTGTATTTGGTTATCATTTCTCTTTTGTTGGTGTTACAAAAACTCTTTTATAACTGTAAAAAATAGCATAAAAAACTAATAGTGTTCAATAAACGTTAAAATGTCTGACATTATCATTTATTTTCGTTTAAACCTATAAGGTTTTTAAAACCTTATAGGTTTAGACAACCGACAAATTAAT
>JAAFIN010000307.1 GCA_013297825.1 Cytophagales bacterium | reverse complement strand
ATTCTTTCAGAATGACACCCCAAATTATCATATAAATTAAAAAAACAAGTAAAAATCAATATTTTTGCAACGAAACTTTTATAGTAACAAAACCTTTAATTTTAATTTTTCAATGAAAATAAATTTAAAAAAAAATACGTTTATTGCATTTTAAAATAGCTTTTAAATTGACTATTTCATTCATAATTCATCATTTATAATTCATCATTTATAAAAATGCACACCGAAAGCAACTCAAAATACGATAATTTAGAACAAAAATCTGTATTAGAAATTTTACAAAATATGAACCAAGAGGACAAAACGGTTCCCCTTGCAGTAGAAAAAGTTATCCCTCAAATAGAAAAACTTGTAACGGAAATTGTGCCACGTATGCAACAGGGAGGCAGAATTTTTTATATAGGTGCAGGCACAAGCGGAAGATTAGGCGTAGTAGATGCGTCTGAATGTCCGCCTACTTTTGGCGTGCCTGCGGATTGGGTGCAGGGCATTATCGCAGGAGGTGATGGTGCAATTCGCAAAGCGGTTGAATTTGCAGAAGACAATATCACCCAAGCGTGGGAAGATATTTTGGTGTATAACCCAACTGCATTGGACACTGTGATAGGCATTGCAGCGTCAGGTAGAACGCCTTATGTGATAGGTGGATTGCAAGATGCCAAAAAAAATAATTTGCTTACAGGAAGCATTGCTTGTAACGAAAATGCAATTATTTCCCAACACGCCAAGCACGCCATAGAAGTAATCGTTGGGGCTGAATTTGTAACAGGAAGCACCAGATTAAAAGCAGGCACTGCACAGAAATTAGTGCTAAATATGATTTCTACAAGCGTTATGATACAGCTTGGCAGAATAAAAGGAAACAAAATGATAGATATGCAGTTATCTAATTATAAACTTGTCCAGAGAGGTGTGAATATGCTTGTGGAAATGTTGGAGGTATCACCTGAACAAGCCAAAAATCTATTAGCCCAATATGGCAATGTGCGTAAAGTTTTGGAAATTTATTCCAAATAATTCGCCTATTTTTTTACCTGAAAATACACGCCAATATGCACGATATAGAGCCTTTTTATAATTGGGAAAAATTTTATAATGTAGAAAGTGATAAAAAATCACCTTTTTATGGGCGAATTTATAGCTTACATTATGAACACGATATTTATGGCTACTATATTCACCCCCAATGGGATTCTGTTGGGTCTGAAACACTTTTTATCAAAATTTTATTCGTTGATTACAAAAAGAAATTTGCGATTATTGAATTTTTTGGTGAATGGAATGATGCCCTTCACAATGATATTATGCAATTAAAACGCACTGTAATTGACCGACTTTGCAAAAATGGTATCAATCAATTTATTTTAATTGGGGAAAATATACTTAATTTTCACGGTTCTGATGAATGTTATTATGAAGAATGGTTTGAAGATGTGGAAGATGGTTGGATTGCTTGCCTTAATTTTAGGGATTTTGTGGAAAGTGAATGGACGAAATTCAAACTTGATTTTTATTTGAATTTTGGGGGAAATCTTTATGTGGAAGATTGGCGAACTTACGCACCTAATGCACTTTATATGCGTGTGAGTGATTTGGTTAGAAAACGGATTGGAAATTAAAGAAATATAAAATTTTGGGAACTGCGGAAAAGTATTAAAAAGTATTTTTTAACGATTTTAAGCAACCCTTTCTTTATAAAAAATGTCTGAAAAATAAATTTTACAACTAAAAAAAAGGTCTGTACCGTAGCTTGCGGAGGTCTGACCTTTTTTATCTACTAAATTTGTGGTTAAAAATCTCAAAAAATATCGTCAGACCTTCGTAAACTACGGTACAGACGATATTTTTTGAGATTTCCGCAGTTCCTAGAAAATTTGAGTCATATAATTTGTAATTCGCTATGATATACGGTTTCTTTGCATAAAAATTTTTTACAAAAAAATAAAAAAATCTATGCAAAATCGTAGAGATTTTCTCCAAAAAATAGCCCTTGTTACAGGTGGAAGCCTTTTTTTGCCTAATGTATTATCTGCAAATATATCAGTAGGCGAAGATTTGAGCAATACCTTCAAATATGTCATTGAAAATGGTAAAGTTTTTTCAGAAGGACAAATTAAATCCGTATTTGTAGGCATCACACAAGACAATAAAATCAAAATCAGCGAAACCGCCTTATCAGCTCCCAAAACCATTGACGCAAAAGGAAAAGTAGTAAGTCCTGGATTTATTGATATTTTGGCGGATAATGCAGGAAGTCCTGAAACAACTTATCGCATTTTTGAAAAATATAAACTTGCTGATGGTGCAACTACTGTATTGCAAATGCACGGAGGAGCTGCATATCCTAAATCATTTCACCAAAAATTTGACCCATTGCCTCATTATGTAAATTTTGGCGTGGGTGTATTTGTGATGATTTTGCGTTTGCGTTTTGGAAATGTTGCACAACGTATGCAATACACCGAAAAAGGCTTAGAAGAAGGTGCTTTGGGCGTGTGTCATAGCATAGAATACCAACCTACGCCTTATGATGAGCTTTTGGGTTATGCCAAATTAGCCAAAAAATATGATAGACCTTATTTTTTGCATTTGCGTTATTCCGCACAAGACACCGAGCTTGAAGGCGTGAAAGAAGCCATAAAACTTTCGCAAGAAAGCGGTGCAAGAGTACATATTGACCATTTACATTCCACAGGTGGCACTTTTAATATGCCAAAAGCCTTAGAACTTATCCAAAATGCAAATAACATAGGAGGTGCTCAAATCACAACTTGTGTATATCCTTATAGTTATTGGGCTACTTATTTGATTTCAAGGCGTTTTGACCCAGGTTGGCAACAACGTTTTGGGCTTACTTACAAGGATTTAACGATTGTAGGAACAGGCGAAAAACTCAATGAAAGTACTTTTAATGTATATCGCAATCGTGCTGGTTTGTTAGTTGCTGTGCCAGAAGGCACAATGGATATGTCTAAAACCATTGATTTGGCATTACAAACGGATTTTTGTATGATTGGCTCTGATGGTGGCATAGAAAGTGAGCCACGTGCCAACAATCACCCAAGAGGTGCAGGTTGTTTTGCAACTGCGGTAAGGCACGGATTGGATATAGGAATGAGTATTGAGAAAGTTTTGAGTAAAGTAACCACTTTGCCCGCACAACTGATGCGAGGAAAACCTATGGACGAAAGAGGCGACATTGCCAATGGAAAAATGGCTGATATTGTGATATTTGACCCCAAAACAATCAACGGAAAAGCCTCTGTTGCTAATCCTAATCAATTTTCGGAAGGAATATCAGAGGTATTTGTAAATGGAAATTTGGTGTATCAAGACCAAAAAATATTGGGTTCAAATGGGAAACCAATTAGATTTTAAATTGAAATTTCCTTAATTGGGAAAAAATTTCCCATTTTTGGAAAATTTTACAAAAAACAAAATACAAAAGCATTGATTATCAATACTTTTCTTGATTGGTACAATATTGGCAATCTATACGAAGTGAGATTAGAACTTAACATAAATGGTTGAAGAAACAACGGAAACCCTTTTCCTTTTAGGAAAAGGGTTTTTTATTTCTCAAAATTGGAAAAAAATTAAGTTTTTTGTAGAACACTTTTTTAGTGTGTGATTACATTGATTACTATAAAAAAATAAAAACATTACAAAAAAAACCACTTTTTTTGAAAAAAGTGGTTTTTTTTTTTAGGAATGAGTAAAAATAAAAGGTTGTCTGACAATTTTTGTGGAAAAATGAAAAAATGGTATTTTGTAGCACACACTTTTAGTGTGTGTCTTTGTCAAAGCCTCATTTAACTATGTTTTCACACACTAAAAGTGTGTGCTACATTATTCTTCCACAAAAATTGTCATAGAACCAAATAAAATAGAAAGTTTGGAACGCAGATTTTGCGGATTAATACAAATTTTCACAGATTTTTTTCTTTTATTTTTATGTAAAGCACAGGCATTTATGCCTGTGAAACGTCAAATATATCTACATTAAGAATTACTCATTCCTTATTAAAATCATTTTTTCTAAATAATTCAACTTTTTAATAATTTATTTAGACCCTTTTTGCACAAAATAAACCACCAAACCTAAAAATACAAAACCCAATCCAACCAAAGCAGGAATAGTTTTTTCTTGAAGCAAGTAAAACATTGTCCAGCCTGTAACTGCTAAAAATATTACAGGAGTAACAGGATAACCCCAAGTGCGGTATGCACGTGGGCGATTTGGGTCTTTGATGCGCATTACAAAAACACCAAATATTGTAGCAAATGTAAAAATATCCAATGTAAAAGCTATTGCGTATAATAAATCACTAAATTTAGTAATAATTACTAAAATTGATGCAATTACAGACTGTCCAATGATTGCATATACAGGAATTCCTTTTTTATTTGTAAATGCTAATTGTTTCAAAAATGGAATATCCTCGCCTATCATTTGTGTAACACGAGGACCTGCAAAAACCATTGCACTAATAGAAGAAATCAATAATAATGCAATCATTCCAGCCATTATTTGACCACCTGTATTTCCTAAAAATACTTGTGCAGACAAATAACCTACTTCCAATGGTTCTCCAAAATCTTTTGCTTGTTCGCTTGCATAAGTAGCTGCAGGAAGTGTATAAAGAAATACACAATTAAGCACAATATAAGCAACCATTACCAAAGAAGTTCCTACCAAAAGTGAAAGGGGAACATTTTTACGT
>JAAFIN010000306.1 GCA_013297825.1 Cytophagales bacterium | reverse complement strand
GGAGAATCTTGTGCTTTCTCACGAATTACGCCTATTGTACGAGGTTTGCGTGAATGAATAAAAGTAAGTTTTTCGCCTCTTTTTTCCAAAAAACCAATGTGTGCATCAAGCCCTACCAAATAAACGCCATCAGGCTTGAGATAAAAATATTTTAAAAAACGATTGAAATTATTTCTTCTTATCATTTCCACAGAATTTTTTTCGCACAACGCCCCAATCAACGCACCTGACGAGCTTTGCCCCCAACGATAGCGGTCTATATCAAGTCTTGCGTGGCAAAGTACAGTTGTAACAAAATATCCACACGCAATCGTTCCTGAACGTGGCAAGGTTGTAGTGCCATTAAAATCCCAAGGCGTATTGTCCCAAAAAGGCAAAATCTCTTGTGTGATGACATCTTGCAAATAAGTGCGTGTTTGGTTGATGATATTTGCTTTTTGGAGGGTGTCTGCAATTTTATACGCATTTCTCAAACTTAATTGCTTGGAAAGTACGCTACTTTGCACCCTATCATATTTTTTGAGGTGTTGATTTATATCAAAAATTTTTTTTCCGTCCAAAATCTCAAATTCAGCATATTCAGGTATTACAGGAAGGCTAATTTTGATATAACTTCCTGCAAGCCCCAATAAACCCACCAAAATAAATGTAAGTAACCAAAAACGCATTATAATTAGGAATTAGGAATTAAGAATTAAGAATTATTTTATCAAAAAAAATATCTCTAATATTCATAATTTTATTAAAAAATAGTAGTTCAAAAAGATAACTTTTTATTAAAAAATAAACTTTTTTACTTTAAAAAATAGAATTTTTTTATAAAGTTAAAATATTATTTGTAAAATTTTGTTTTTATCCGAAAAATACAAACAAAAAATCCAAAATTACAGCTAATTTGTTGAAAAACTAATTTTTTTTTATGATTTTTTATAAAATTAAAAAGGTTCTTCTGTGATTTATACGGAGTGAAACCCCACCTAAATCCTCCCCAGAGGGGAGGACTTTTCGCAAAGCGTTGATAATCAATGAATTAAAGCTCCCTCCCCTCTGGGAGGGCTGGGGTGGGTTTTGCAAAATATAGGTTTCCGTATAAATTCTTGAAGAACCATTAAAAATTTATATGTTGTTTCTTTTATACTTATTCCTTTCCCTTTTGGCTGTTTTGTACTTTCCCCTTTCTACTTTCCCCTTACACCTTTTAAATTCTCATTCCCACAAACGTAATATCATCACGTTGTTCTGTATCTTTTTGGTGTTCATCAAGCATTTGATTTAAAATACTTCCTTGTGATTCCATTGAAAGATTAGCGTGTTCAATAAGGAAATTAACTACACGTATTTCACTAAATTTCTTTCTTTTTACATTGTTTTGGTCACCCAATCCATCACTGCTTAGGTAAAAAGTATCACCTTCATACAAAGGCGTTTCGTGTTTTTGAAATTCAATATCAGCATTTTGATAACCGCCTATTGCTTTGCGTGTTTCTTCCAAAATACGCATTTCACCTTTTTGCAAAAGATACAAAGGACGTTTTGCACCTGAAAACACCAAATTATATTTTGCATCTTGATGGATTGGTTTTTCCAAAACACACAGACAAACGTCCATTCCGTCAGTATTATTAGTTGTTTTTTGACGCAAAACAACCCTTACTTCTTCGTGTAATAATGTAAGTACTTTTGCAGGGTCATAAACGCCTTTTAATTTAATAATGCGATACAAAAGTGTATAAGCAATCATACTCATAAATGCACCAGGAACACCGTGTCCTGTGCAATCCACTACCGCAATAAAATAACGATTGTCTTGTTTGTGAATCCAATAAAAATCACCAGAAACCACATCTCTTGGTCTAAACAACACAAAATGTTCAGAAAATACACTTTCCAAAACCCCTTTTGCAGGCAAAATTACCTGTTGAATGGTTTGGGCATAACGAATACTATCTGTAATTTTTGCATTTTTTCGTTCAATAATTCTGTAAGCAGATTCTAAGGCATCACGTTGCACTTCAAGGCTACTTTTTGCTTCTTGGAGGGAAAGCGTTTGTTTTTCAAGGTTTTGTTTTGCCTCTTGAAGGTGAAAAGTTTTGAGTTCAAGGCTTTGTTTTGCTTCTTGCAAAGAAAGCGTTTGAGCTTCCAAAGCACCATTTACTTGTTTGAGGTTTTCTGCACGTGCTTGAATTTCTTTGGTAGCTTCTGTAATGCGTAAAGTAAGTACTTGTTTTTGTTTTTTGAGGCGAGCAGTATAAAGATTAACCGAAACCCAAATCAACACAAACAAAATAGAAATAAACATCAAAACAGCCCACCACGTAAAATACCACGCTGGTTTTACCACAAATTTAAAATTGATGGGCGTACTCCACGTATAATTTCCTTGTTGTTTTGCACGCATTTCTAAGGTGTAAGTACCTGTTGGAAGACGTGGCAAAGAAATTTGGTTTTGGTCGGAAGGCTCTGACCAACGATTATCCAAACCTATCAATCTGTATTGGTACATTACCCTATTATTTGGGTAGGTAAATGATAAAATTTTTGCTTGTAATGAACTTTGGAAATCAAACTCCCACGTGATAGTGGTTTGTGTAAGGTCAAGTTTTTTGCCATTGGATTGTACATATAATAATGCAGGCACAGGCGTAGATTTTACTTCTTCTGATGCACCAATCAAAAAATTAAGACCGTTGGCGGTTGCGACAAATATTGTTCCGTCTTGGTTTTGTCCTAATCCTCTAAACGAAATTGTAACCGTAGAAAGTCCATTTACTTTTTCAAATAATACAATTCTATCATTTTTATATTTTACAACGCCTAAATTTGTTCCAATCCAAACGTTGTCTTGTGTGTCCATCAAAATAGCTTTGATGTTTTCTTGTTCATATTTTTTGCCCAAATCCACCCTACGGATTGAGTTTCCTTTTTTTACCCAAAGTCCTTGTGTGGTGCCAAGCCAAATTTGTCCTTGTTTATCAAAACACATATCATTGACTTCAAGCATATTTTGGGCATTGATTTCAATATTTAGGCTAATATTTTCAAAAATATTTTTATCAGGATTATATTGGTACAAATAAGTATCTTTTCCTTGCGCCCCTGCGTAAATAATTCCTTCTGGTGATTCTCTAA
Organism: Cytophagales bacterium; assembly: GCA_013297825.1. Lineage (GTDB taxonomy): Bacteria > Bacteroidota > Bacteroidia > Cytophagales > Microscillaceae > JAAFIN01. The sequence goes on along the minus strand of JAAFIN010000306.1, from coordinate 1,694 downwards.
CGGTTTTTATGGTGCTTTTGATGCCATCTTTTTCGGTGTAATAACTTGTTTTTAAGTCAGCACTTACTTTTACAATGCCATTTTTTTCACCATATTGTCCAGCCCAAACATTTTCTTTTTTGTCTGCATATAGGAAAAAAACCGCTTTTCCGTATTGTTTTAGGTTAATTTCTTTGGATTGTTCTTTTTCCCAAATAATAAGTTTATCATCACCTGTTCCTACAAAAATACGATTTTTGGTGCGTGTTACTGCAAGGATATTACTTTGAGGGTGTTTATAAACTACTTTTTTCTGATGATATTTTCCTTTTTTAATAATTTCGTGGACAAAATCTTTATCACACACCAACACACCTTCATCAGGGCGTTCTTGTGAATAAAGTGCTTGAATATAAGGATTGTCAGTAGAAAGTTTTAGGCGTGAAAATGTATTGGGAGAAAGAAATTCAATACCTTCATCAGACGCAATCCAAATATTTCGTTCTTCATCAACAAAAATATGGTTGATAACTTCGGTGCGTGATTCCCAAACTTTACGAGCAATCCATTTTACAAATTTATTATCTTTGTCCAATACTTTTTCTACTTTGTGAAGTCCCTTGTCCCAAGTACCAGCCCACACATCACCCAAAGGCTCTTTTTCAAGAAAAGAAACGCCTTGAATAGTCATTATGCGGGTTGATTTTAATAGTTTTGTAGGATTATTTTTATCAATTTTTAATTCTATAATGCCAGAATTATCGCCAACCCAAAGCGTAAATTCATCAATGGCAAGAATGGAACTAATATCTTTGATTTTGATTTCTTGGGGAATGTCTAATGGAATAAATTTATCTTCTTTTGGGTCAAAATACAATACTTTTCCCATAAAAGCCCCTACATACATTCTGCCACAAGCGGTTTCTGTGAGGTGAAAAGACCTTGTATAAACGGTGGTATTAAGTTCTTTTGGAAAAATATATCTTTTTGTGCCTCCATTTTGATATTGTAATACAGAATTAGGCTCGCTAATCCACCACGCACCTCTGCAATCCTCAAAAATTTCTTTGGGATACATTACCTTATTTTTGTCGTCTGTGTTATTAGTGCCTTCTAATAAAGTTTTAAAAATAACCGTATCAGGGCGACTATCTACTTCAATAATGCCCAAATCATTGACAATACAAAAGCGTTTTTGGCGACTTAAAAAAAGGTTTTTGGTGTAACTTACAGGCAATTCTTTTTTAAAATTCAAAAAACTACGTCCATCAAACCTTGACACGCCTTCGTCAGAAGCAATCCACACAAAGCCCATTCCGTCTTTTATGACAGATTTGGTTAAATTGGAAGGCATACCATTATCTGTTTGGTAGTTGGTAAGTTGGTAATTTTGGGCAAAAATTTTGTTTTGGATTAAAAAAAATGCACAAAAGAATAAACTTAAAAAGTAAAAAAAGAAAATGGATTTTATGGGTAAAAATTTAAAATATAATTTGTAATTGGTTTTAGCCACTTTATATTAAAAAAAAAATTATGAAGTAAAATTGAATGATATTTTTTTGATGTTTTTTTGCTAAATAGGTTTTTTTTAATTTCAACTTTCCAAAAATTCCAAAACTTTTGAAAAGTTAAATTCAAATTTGTAATATGGATTAAATTCAAATTTTATGCTAAATTAAATATTTAAAAAGATATTTGAAAAAAATTTGTTCAAT
>JAAFIN010000305.1 GCA_013297825.1 Cytophagales bacterium | reverse complement strand
ACGACGATAATGCGGTTTTGTATGTAAATGGCGTAGAGGTTTGGCGACATGATGGCTGTTGTGATACGCATACCAACGTTTGGCGTGGATTTCTTTCTGCTACTTCTACGGTGGAATTTACCACAAGAGAATGGGGTGGAGGCTCACACGGAGGATTAGGTTTTGTGGATTTGGGAAGTGCTGGCAATGTATCTTCTCCTGCTACAATATGCGAAGGAAGTAGCACAAACTTATGGGCAAATTTGGTAGGTGCAACAGGAATTACTTATAGTTGGTCTGCAAATACACCATTATTTACATTTAATAATACAAATATTGCTACTCCTGTGGGTACTGCTCAAATTGGTTGTCCTGCTAATGTAATTGTAAGTGTAACTATGACCGAAACCGCAAGTGGTTGCAATATTACAAACACAACCACTATTACAGTTGACCCATTGGCAAATACTGCCATTACACCCACCAATTATGTAGTTTGTATAAATGGAACGGTTGATATTACTGCAACAGGTGCAAATACTTACACTTGGTCGCCTAATACCAATCTTACAAACCTTACACCATCAAGGGATAAAGTTCGTTTTACGCCTACTGCATTAGGAACTTTTACGCTCACAGTAGCAGGAAGTAATAATTGCAATATCAAAAATGCAAGTGCAACTATAACGGTTCAAGGTGCAACCATTAACCCAAATACTTTTGGAAATGGACAATGGAATGTATTTTGTTATAGAGGCAATGACCCAAATCCTGCCAATAATCAACTGATGGGACATTATACACAAGGAACAATAAGTTTTGATTCTCGTGATTTGTGGGCTGATTGGCTTTCACCAAGCAATGCCTCCACATATTTAGGTTGTCCTATGCCTGTTGATAATCACCAAGTTATTTACAAAAGAACAAATTTTTCTTGTGGAAGATATAGAATAGATGTGCCAAATCATGATGATTCTTATCATTTGTATATCAATGGGGTTTTAGTTTCAGAACATTGGGGTTGTTGTGATTCACATTTTGGGGTTTGGGAAGGATTATTAGACCAAAATTCCACTGTGGAATTTCGTTGGGAAGAAGGTGGTGGTGGTTCTCACGGAGGACTTAATTTGGCTTTTGCACCTGCAACTGCTACACAAAGTATTTGGACAGGTTCAGTAAGTACTGATTGGTTTAATCCGCTAAATTGGTGTGGTTCTGTATTGCCTACTGCGAGCATTGATGCCATTATTCCAGGTGCAGGTGTTAATTTTATGCCAACGATTGGGGCAAATGGTGCAGTTTGTAATACTTTATCCATTGCAACAGGTGCAACTGTTACCGCAAATAATGGCGTTGTGTTCAATGTGTATGGTAATTTTCAAAATCAAGGAACATTTGTGCCAAATCAAAGCACTGTGAATATGGTAGGAGGCACAAATAATTCATTAGGTTTTGCAGGAGTAAATACAAATTTTTATAACTTAAATATTATCAAAAGTGGGCAACCTGTAACTTTACAAAGTCCTATTGGTGTAAATAATGTATTAAACTTAAATAGTGGTTCTATCAATTTGAATAGTTTTGGTATTTCTATCAATAATCCTGACCCAAATGCAATAATACGCACCGCAGGCTCTTATATTATTAGTGAAACCAATACCGCCAACAACACCAGCAGAATATGTTGGACAATGGACACACGCATTGCTAATTATGAATTTCCTTTTGGAACTGCAAGCAATAAGTATATTCCTGTTATGTTTAACAAACAAACTGCCACCGCTACAACGATTTGTGCCTCTACACGTCCAACTGTAACCAATAATACACCTCGTCCAGCAGGCTGTTTTATTACAGGTGCGCCTTCTTCTGTGATAGTGGATAGATGGTGGGACATCAGTTCAAGCGTAAATCCTTTGCCTGCTCCTGGTGCAAATATTACATTAAATTATGCGTCAGAAGAAAATACAACTCCAGCCCCTACAAGCAATATGTATATTCAACATTTTGATGATATATTAGGAAGATGGGATTTACCTTTTTCACAAGTTACAACAGGCGTAACAACAGGTACAGGTATTGCAAATGCGAATGGTGTGAGGAAATTTTCGCCTTTTGTGGTGCTTAATCAGCCTTTTGTGTTGCCTACTTCTTTGCTTACTTTTAATGGAATTTCTGTTGAAAAAAGCAATAAATTGACTTGGGAAATGGAACAAAGCCACAATATGCGTACTTTTGAATTACAACGTATGAATTTGCAAAATGAATTTGAAATGATTGCAAGTTTTGAAAAATCCAATAATTCAACTTATACATTTGTTGATGAAAAACCATTTAGAGGTATCAATTATTATCGTATTCAAATGATTGACAATGAAGGTGCAATACATTATTCTAATGTAGTTGCTCTTGAAAATGAAAATAATGCTTGGACTTTCAAATTTATTCCTAATCCAACCACCAACGATAAAGTTATTGCCCAAATATTAGGAAATGAAAATGAAAAAGTAAAAATCACTTTTACTGATACCAAAGGCATAACGATTGTTGAAGAATGGATTACATTAGACCAAAATGGTGCAGGAAATTGGCAATGCAATGCCCAAATTTCGCAAGGAATTTATATTGCAACTGCATCAAATGGCAAAAAACGTGTGATTGATAAGGTTGCAGTTAGATAAATTTATTTTGAAAAATAAAAAAAGCAGTAATTTGATTACTGCTTTTTTTGTGGCTCTACAAAAAAGAATTTTATAAAAAGCAGATTTTTGTTTTGAACAAAAATAATTCTCTGGCAATTTTTGTGGAATGTGTTAAATTTTTCCTTTATTTTTGATATAAAATATTGATAATCAAACCTATAAGGTTTTTAAAAACCTTATAGGTTTATAACTCCATAAAAATTGTCAGACAACCAAAAAAACATTATTCTCCATTGATTATTGCAATTTCGTCAGGTGTAAGGTCATAAAGCTCAAAAACAAGTTCATTTATATCATTATTTTTTGCTTTTATGCGTCTTTGTATTCTATCTTGGTCAAGTGATTGACGAGTTTCAGACAAAAGTTTTGTCAGTTCAAACATTTCAGTTACTTTTTTTATGAGTAATTCATATTTGATTTTATCCTTTTCATCACTCAAATCAATATTTGGAATGGGAATTTTTGACAAATATTCTTTGTTGAGGTCATCTACCAAAAAATGCGTACAATAAAAATTTATCAAATCAGAGTTTAAAATTCCGAGTAAAAATTTTAAATCTATTTTAGAATTTCCATTATTTTTAAAATAAATTTGTTGCAATGTTTTTAAGGTTGCTCGTTTTTCTGTTTCCAATGTTGCAATAATTCTTTCCTTGATTTTTTGGCTTCTAATGCGAATAATCAAAATCCTGTCTTTGTCAAAAGAAGGCTTATAATTTTCTGTAAAAAGTACTTTTTCTGTAGCAATAAAATACTTAAAAATATTATCAGGAATGAGGATTTTATACACATTTTTTTTTCGTGTTTTTTCCAAAAGGCTATTTTTTCCACCTTCTAATCCTCTGTCAACTTCTATATTGGGAAGTGTATTAAGCGGAATATTTTTTGGATTTTGTAGTATTTTTTCAATAATTTTTATTTTTGAAGTTTCTACAAAATGTCCTAATTGCCATTCTGGGTACTTTTTCCAATCTTTGTAAGACAATTCGCCTTGCACAAACCATTTTTTTTCGTCTAAATCTAACAAAGTATCCAACACATTTTTTTTGTAATCCAATTGTTTTCTTTGAACAATGTGTTGATTGTTGCCATTTTTACCATTTGGATTTTTTTCTAACATCAAAATCACATTTGGAGTTGCTTTTGCTTGGTCAAATACTGCCCCAGTTTCTACTATTTCAGTAATATTGGTAAAATCCAATAAAAATTTTCTAAAATTAGCATATTGATTTTTGAGCAAAAAAGTATCAGGAACAATAAAACCCATAATTGCATTTTCACGCATCAATCGCAAACCCATTTCCACAAAACACAAGTAAGAATTTATCTCTCTCATATCCGAAGAAAAAGGAAATTTGGTTTTGATATAGTTTTCTTGTTGCAAATCCGCCCCATAAGGTGGATTTCCAATGACAAAATGAAAACCTTTTTGTTTGCGAAAAATTTGTTCAAAACCTATTTTCCAATCAAATAAATTTATTTTTCGTTCTTCTTTTTTGGAAGAAAAAACGCCATCATAATCTGTTCCAATCAACGAATTCCCACAAAGAATATTCTCCTCCAAACTTGGCAAAACCTTTTGTTTGAGGATTGTATTTTGGGTTTCAATACTTCCTTTGGTTTCACCTTCAAGGCATTTTATCAAAAGGCTTAATTTTGTAACTTCCACTGCTTGCTCATCAATATCCACCCCAAAAATATGTCTTATCAAAATATCTTTTTTGGTTTGGGTTGTAAGTTCCATATTGGGCGTAAGTTCAGGCACTTTTTTGCCTATTTTTACCAAAGAAATATAATATTCCAAATACCATTTTAACAAATAATCATAAGCTCCCAATAAAAATGAACCTGAACCACACGAAGGGTCAAGACAAGTTATATCCAAAATTTCATTTGGTGTTTTTCCTGATATTTTTTTACCAATCGTTTCCTGAACAATGTAACGCACAACCTCCACAGGCGTATAATATACGCCCATTTCAGCACGCAACAAAGGATTTTGTGCTATAAAATCCTCATACAAATAACCTAAATCTTCTGCAAATTTATATTTATGAAAATTAGCTAAAATATAATTTTGCCATTCTGCCAAAATATTATTCTCCATTGATTATTGCAATTTCGTCAGGTGTAAGGTCATAAAGTTTATACACTACATCATCAATTTGGTTAGAAAGTGATACAATCAGATGCTCATACATATTTCTGTCGTGTTG
>JAAFIN010000304.1 GCA_013297825.1 Cytophagales bacterium | reverse complement strand
AGGAAAATAATATTTGTCCTCTTATGGTTTTGAGGTAATTTTTTAACAACATATCCAAATATAGTTTTTGAAAAAAGAAATTGAAAAATAAATTGTCTTTGGAAATTTATCTTGTTGCAAAAGTACCCTTAGCATTTCAACAAATATTTAACTGAATATTAAACTTTTATTAAAAAATTAGACTATCATAAAAATAATGTTAAGTATCTAAAAAAAATACAATTAAAAATCATAAAATTCATATTCACACAAAATTCATATTCACACAAAATTGATTTTTCTACAAAAAAATATTTGAAAATATCAAAAAAAGTCCTTATTTTTATGCTCAAATAATTTTTACATTATTTAGAACGTTTCACTAAACATTACTAAACTTAAAAAAAAGTATGAAAAAAAATCTTTTCCTATTTTTCTTCTTGGGAATTATTTGTTTTTTTTCCCAAAAAACAATAGCCCAAACACAAACCAACGAAAAAGTTTTGCGTGAAAATGCAAAAATTGCCAACGAAAATTATCAAAAAAATTTGATAATTACACGTCAAAAAGCCTCAACATTAGGACTTCCAATGTATCGTTATAACCAAAAAGGACAATACAGTTGGTTACATCATTTTGACGAAAATAACAACCCTGTTTATTATGGTGTGCGTAGCAATTTGGGTTCTGCCAATACCATTAGAGCAAGTGCTTTGTGGAATGGTGGAAGTGCTGGGCTTAATTTGGAAGGTCAAGCAATGACTGTAAATGCCAACAGGTCAAGGCTCGGAATGTGGGAACCTGGCGTAGCACGTCTTACACACCAAGAATTTGGCTCACGCCTCACTATGCGTGATGGAACAACTTTTTCAGGTGATAATGGTGATAACAAACACGCTACACACGTAGCGGGTACTATGATAGCAAGCGGTGTGCAGGCAAATGCAAAAGGTATGTGTCCGCAGGCAAGTATGGACGGATATGATGCCCCTAATGATGTTTCGGAAATGAACACCGCAGGTGCAGATGGTATGTTGGTTTCTAACCACTCTTACGGTGCAAATATGCCTGCTGCTGGTCAAACACAAGATATTGTAAGAGGTTATTATGACCAAGAAGCAAAAGATTGGGACGATATTTGTGTAAATGCTCCTTTTTATCTTCCTGTGCAAGCGTGTGGAAATGATAGAAATGATGCAAATAATTTTAGTTATGATTTATTGTTAGGAAGTAGCACCGCAAAGAATACACTTGGCGTAGGTGCTGTGGGTATTTTGACAAATAACTATGCACAACCTTCTGATGTGGTAATGTCTGATTTTAGTTCGTATGGTCCTACTGATGATGGTAGAATAAAACCTGACGTAGTGGCTGCTGGTGTAGGAGTTATCTCCTCTATTTCGTCAGGTGATAACCAATATGCACCAGAAGATGGAACTTCTATGGCTGGTCCTGCTGCTGCTGGGGCATTATTGTTGGTACAACAACATTACAAAAATACAAATTCAGGTGTATTTTTACGTTCTGCCTCATTGAGAGGTTTGGCAATTCACACCGCAGAAGAAGCAGGAACATCTGTTGGTCCTGATTATCGTTTTGGTTGGGGACTTCTTAATGTTCAAAAATGCGTACAAGTACTTAATAATACAAATCAAACGCATTTTTTACGTGAAACTACCTTAGCAAATAGTGCAACTTTTACACAAAGTATCTATGTGGCAGGCGGACAACCTCTCAGAGCAACTATTTGTTGGACTGACCCATCTGCAACGCCTTTGGCAAATAATGCTGCTGCTATCAATAATCGCACTTCTCGCTTGGTAAATGATTTGGATTTAAGAATTTTAGATGCTAATAATAATGTTATTACTGACCTTCCTTGGAAACTTGACCCTAATAATCCTGCAAATGCTGCGACAAAAGGCGATAATACAGTGGATAATGTGGAGCAAATTTATGTAGCGAATATGCCTGCTGGTTTTTATACGGTTAGGGTAACACACAAAAATACGTTGGCTAATACACAAGCATTTTCATTGATTGTTACAGGCGTTTCACCTAATGTGGTTGCTAATCCTACATCTTTGACATTTGGTAGTACAAATAATAATGCAAATTCTGCAGTTCAAACTTATACACTTACACCATATCACATTGCAAGTGCGGTTACAGTTACAGCTCCAAGCAATTTTCAGGTGTCAAAAGATGGTACAACATTTTCAAGTACAATTTCTTACACACAAGCAGAATTAGCAACTGCAAAAACTGTAAGCGTGAGATTTTCGCCAACTTCTGGCACAAATGGCACAAAAACAGGGGACATCACACATTCAGGTTTTACAAATACAAAAGTAACCGTAACAGGCACAGAAGCAGGAAATGTGGCAGCAACACCTTCTTTAACTGCTAATCCAACATCTTTGACATTTGGTAGTACAAATAATAATGCAAATTCTGCTGCTCAAACTTACAGTTTGACAGGTGCAAATCTTACAAGTGGTGTTACGCTTACAATTTCTAATAATTTCCAATTATCAAAAGACGGTACAACATTTTCAAGTACAATTTCTTACACACAAGCAGAATTAGCAACTGCAAAAACTGTAAGTGTCCGCTTCTCTCCTACTTCTGGCACAAATGGTGTAAAAAATGGAAATATTGCACATTCAGGTTTTTCTAATACGATTGTTTCATTGACAGGTACAGAAACAGGAAATGTGGCAGCAACACCTTCTTTAATTGCTAATCCAACATCTTTGACATTTAATAGCACAAATAATGGTGCAAATTCTGCAGCTCAAACTTATAGCTTGACAGGTGCAAATCTTACAAGTGGTGTTACACTTACCATTTCTAATAATTTCCAATTATCAAAAGATGGTACAACATTTTCAAGTACAATTTCTTACACACAAGCAGAATTGGCAACTGCCCAAACTGTAAGCGTGAGATTTTCGCCAACTTCTGGCACAAATGGTGTAAAAAATGGAAATATTGCACATTCAGGTTTTTCAAATACGATTGTTTCATTGACAGGTACAGAAACAGGAAATAGCACAGGAACAAACCAAATAACCGTAAAACAAGGCACTACAACCATAGGAAGCAATGGATTATTTTCTTTTCCAAATGGACAAAATAGCGTTACATTTACCATAGAAAACGGTGGAACTGCCAATCTTGTACTTGGTACTATCACGCTTTCAGGTGCAAATGCAAATGAGTTTTCGGTTACACAACCTGCCCAAACCACAGTAGGAGGCGGACAAAGCACTACATTTATGGTTACATTTAACGCAGGTGGAAATGCTGGCAATAAATCCGCAGTAATTACAATCCCAAGTAATAACGCAACAACACCAAATTATACGATTAGCATTTCAGGTGTAACTGCACTTTCCAACAGGCTTGTATCAGGAGAAATAAAAATGTTTCCTAATCCTTCCAATGGCAATATTAGATTAAATATTGCAGGAGAAGCCTCACGCACTTTAAATGCAAAAATCTATGATGTAAAAGGAAATTTTGTAACAGAAATATCAGGCGAAACCACACAAGAAGGAAATTTTGATATGAATGTTTCAAAACTTTCAACAGGTGTTTATATGGTGGTAATTGGTGTAGGAAAAGAAAAAATCTTACAAAAAATTGTGATTGAATAAGGAAATAATTATGAATTATAAATTATAAATTTCATTTTTCTTAAAATAAAAGAACTGTTTTTTTGAAAAAAGCAGTTCTTTTATTTTTTTTATTTTGTTTTTTTGTGATTTTTAATCTTTTTAAAATAAAAAATTAAATGATTTGATAATTTCTTTTTAAACATTTTTCAAAAAATGGTCTGTACCGTAGTTTACGAAGGTCTGACCATTTTTGAAAAATTACCAAAACCTCAATATCATTTCCCCAATAAACCTAATTTTTCTTTTTCTAAAAAAATTAGTAAAAAAAAGATGAATTTTTAAAGTGTTTTGTATTTTTGTGCTTTCCATTTATAAATTAGAGTTTTTTAAATAAAACCATTTTGGAACACGGATTTTACGGATTGACACAGATTTTCACGGATTTTTTTCTTTTTTTCGTAAAATTTTGATGTTTTTCATCAATTTTTAGACTTCATTTTAAAAACCCTATTTCACAACAAGCATGAATATTTTAATCATTGAAGATGAAGCACCTGCCATACGCAGATTAGAAAAATTATTAAGAGAAATATTGCCCAATCTTCAAATATTGGATTATATTGATAATGTAAATGATGCCATCAAAAAAATTCCTGTTTTTCCACAAATAGACCTTATTATGATGGATATTCAGCTTGCTGATGGATTAAGTTTTGAAATTTTTGAGGCAATAGATATCAATTATCCTATTATTTTTACAACTGCTTTTGATGAATATGCTTTAAAAGCATTTCAAGTGAATAGTGTAGGTTATCTATTAAAACCCATTGACAAAGAAGAACTTAATAAAAGTTTGCAAAAATTATTTTTTTTGAAAAATAATACCCAAATACAGTCTTCTGAAACTGAAAATTCATTGAATTTGAAAGAAATCATAAAACAAATTCAGATTGAAAAAAAAGAATACAAAAATCGTTTTTTGGTTAAAATGGGCGAAAAACTACATTCTATCCAAACCAATGAAATAGCATATTTTCAAGCAGATGAAAAAATCGTTTGTTTGGTTACACAAGACGAAAAAAAATATTTTCTGAATTATTCCTTAGATGATTTGGAAAATATCCTTCAACCCAATGACTTTTTTCGCCTCAATCGCCAATTTATCACACATATTTCTGCCATTCAAAACATTCAAACTTATTTTAATGGAAAACTAAAAATCACACTTTTTCCTACCCCAAAAATCCAAGATGAAATATTAGTCAGTAGAGAAAGAAGTAATATATTTAAGTCGTGGCTGGATAAATAATGTTGAATGATAAATGCTGAATGGTAAATG
>JAAFIN010000303.1 GCA_013297825.1 Cytophagales bacterium | reverse complement strand
TTAATCAAATCTCTCCAAAACAACTTTTAAAAAACTTTTGGTTTCTTCTTTTTCAAAATCCCATTGATATTTTTGGGCATAATGTTGATATAATATTTTTTCTGCGTCATTTTTTACATCACAAAGCATTATTTTATCCAATGCTTCATTAAAATCTAAGGTATTTCCTGCAAAAAGTGCATTTGCAAACAAAAAACGCTCATTGATGGAAAGCATTGTTGCAATATTTTTATTGCTAAATGTTGTTTTTTGTTTTTCTTTCCCTAATTTTTCCAATAAAGTCGTTTGGTTTCTTGTTTGATGTTGGGTATTTTTTGCAATTTTTTCGTGTAAAGTATTAGGCAAAAAATCAATATCTTCTTGTTCTTCTGCATTATTTTTGGGTAAAGAGGCAAAAATCTGTTTTTTAAATTCAGCAGTTCTATGTTGAACTTCTAATTTATTTTCTATTTCTTCAATATTTTTCTCAAAAAAATCTTTTTTAATTAAATTAGTATTATTTTGTATATTATTTTGGGTATTATTTTGTGTAAAATTTGGTGATATTTTTTCCAAAGACAAAGGTAAAAGTGCATCAAAACGCCTTATGTGCGTGTAAATGTCATCAGGCGGAAAATTGGCACATACATCTTTGAGGTTTTTGCTGGTTTCGGTAGGAGAAAGGCTCGGAAAATTATTGATTTTGAGCATAAATTCTTGAAAAATTCTTTTGTTTATTTCAATAAAACGCCTTATTCCCTCAAAATCAGATACTTGTAAGCGTGTATTTTCCATTTTAAAAATTTCATTTTGCAAAAAACGTTCAGGGTCTAATATCAAAATCAAAGTATCTTGTATTGCCTCCAAAAGCAAATGATAAAAATTTTCTTTGTTAATTTCTATCTGATTTGAAAGTGTATTTTGAAGATTTAACAATGCTTTTTGAACCTCTGGGTGTTGGTAAGCAAAGAATGGACTTTTTTGCCATTGTGATTTTTCAAATTGCCATTTTTCAAAAATATTTTTGATTATCAACAAATTGATTTGTTTAATTTCTGAAAATTCAACAATCTGTTTGCCTGTGATATATGTGTGGTCAATAAAAAAAAATTCGTTTAATTGGCGTGCCAATGTTTTGCTGTATTGGTTGATTTCGCCCATCGCAAGTAACTGCATAATACAATTATAAATTAAGAATTAGGAATTAGGAATTGAACAGCCAAAGTCTGAAACAGGATTTACAGAATTTAAGGATTAGCAGGATTTTATAGAATATCCTTAATTTGAACTTTAAACTTTTATCTGCTTTAATTCCCCCCTTTGGGGGTTAGGGGGCGTTCTTTCAAAAATACCATTACACAAAACATTACAAAAATAAAATTTTGAAATAAAAATTCTAATAAAAAAAATGTTTTATTTTTGATATAAAAATTGATTAAAATGCAAATAAAACCAATAAAAATATAAAAAAACATTTTTTTCCAATCGTAAGGAATTGGATAATGTTTTTCGCCATAAAATACACACAACAAACACATCAATAAATATGTGCAAACCGAAACCCACGCACAAGCCATATAACCAAATATAGGTATAAATGCAATATTGCCAAAAATAGTGATAAATGCTCCAATAAATGCAAAATATGTTCCAAAATACGTTTTATCAGTCAATTTAAACCAAACTGTAAGATTAAAATAAATGCCCAAAAGCATATTTGCAAATAACAAAACAGGCACTACTTCCACGCCTGCGTGATACGCTGGATTTCTCAAAAAAATCACTTTCAGAATATCCAAATTCGCACAAACACCTACCCAAATCAACACACAAGCAATTACAAAATAATGCATTATTTGGGCAAATAATTTGGGGGAATTTTTGTCATCTGCTTTTGAAAAGAAAAAAGGCTCTGCGGTATATTTAAACGCTTGAATTGCCAAACTCATAAAAATTGCTAATTTCAAACCTGCACCATACACGCCTACGCTTTCTGTGGGCGTTTGTCCTGCATAAAAATCCAAAGGAAGCCATTTTTCTAATAAAATTTTATCTACCATACTATTCACAGTGCCAGCAAGCCCCATAAAAAGCAACGGATAAGCATATATAAACATTTCGCCAAATTTTTTATTATCAAAATGAAACCTAAATCCAAAAAATGTTTTGGTAAAAAATAACAGTGTAAAAGCATTTGCAACCAAATTAGCCAAAAATACATAACCTACACCAAGATTATTAAGACCAATATCTTTTAAAAATGGGCTTTGATTTTGTTTTAAAAAAATTAAAAAAATCACATTTAAAGCCACAGTTATCACAATATTTGTAACTTTGTATAATGCAAATTTTTTGGCTTTATTTTCAAATCTAAGTTTTGCAAAAGGCAACGCCAACAAAGTATCTATTGCCAAAATCAATGCTGAATATTTGATAAGATGCGTTTGTGTTGGATAACCTAAAAAATATGCAATATTCCCAGAAAAAATCCACAAAATACCTGAAAAAATCAATGTACTTGCAAACAAATAACTGAAAATAATGTTGAAAATTTCTTGGGAGTTGTCTTTTGGAACGGAAACCCCACCTAAATCCTCCCCAGAGGGGAGGACTTTTTTAGTGTAGCGAAAAAAAGTTGTTTCCATTCCATACGTATAAACAATATTCAAAAATGCAATATAAGCGTACAAAACGGTCATTATTCCAAATTCTGCTTTGGAAAATCCATATATAATGTGTGTATGCAAAGGCACAAGCAAATACGTAAGCAATCGCCCAAGCATACTACTTACGCCATACATTGCAGTATCTTTTAATAATTTTTTAAACATAAGCCCCCTAACCCCCAAAGGGGGAATTTTTAATGACAATAAAATATTACGAACTTCAAAATTACGATTTTTTTATTTTGAAAAAAAAGGTAATGTTTGCACAAATTTAATAATTACGCCCCCTAACCCCCAAAGGGGGAATTTTTTAACAATATTAAAAATCTTATAAACTTTAAAATTTCCTCTAATTATTCCCCCTTTGGGGGTTAGGGGGCTTCATTATGACAAACAGACTTACAAAACTTTTTGAACAAAAAAAACAAAATATTCTTAATATTTATTTTACAGCAGGTTTTCCTGAACTTCATCACACATCTTTAATTATAAAATACCTTTCTGATGCAGGAGCTGATATTTTGGAGATAGGAATTCCTTTTTCTGACCCCATAGCTGACGGTGAAACTATACAAAAAAGCAACCAAACTGCTTTGCAAAATGGTATGACTTTGGCACTTTTATTTGAACAATTAAAAGATTTAAGAAAAACGATTGAAACGCCTATTTTGCTAATGGGTTACTTAAATCCCATTTACCAATATGGAATTGAACGTTTTTGTGCTTCGTGTGAGGCGGTGGGTATTGATGGCGTGATATTGCCTGATATGCCTTTGTTTGAATATGAAACACATTACAAAGAAATTTTTGAAAAACACAACCTTTCTAATGTTTTTTTGGTAACGCCTCAAAGCACCGAAACACGCATCAAGGAAATGGATAATCTAAGCAATGGATTTATATATGCGGTTTCGCAATCAAGCACAACAGGCAATCATAAAGGTTTTGAGCAGTCGCATATTGCGTATTTTGAACGCTTAAAAAGTATGAATTTAAAAAATCCTATTTTGGTAGGTTTTGGAATAAATGACAAAAATGATGTGGAATTGATACATCAACACGCCAACGGTGCAATTATTGGAAGTGCTTTTATCAAAAAAATTCAAAATGCTAATGATGAAAATATTGCAGAAATTGCAAGAAATTTTGTGAAAAGTTTAAAAGTTTAAGGTTCAAAAAGTTCAAGGTTTAAAAGTTCAAGGTTCAAAAAGTTCAAGGTTTAAAAGTTTAAAAAGTTAAATCTGTGTTTAATCCTGCTAATCTTAAAATCCTAAAAATCCTGTTCTTATTTGGCTGTTCCATTCCTAATTCCTAATTCATAATTCCTAATTCAAAATGCTTTGGTTCAAACGTCATTATGACAAACAAGAAGAAGATAAATTAGCGTTTTTGGATAATGTAGCACTTTTTGATACATTGTCCAAAGATGAAAAAAGCTATTTTTTGCCATTTTTGCATACACGCCAATATGCCCCAAATGAGGTAGTTTTTTTTAGAGGTGATGCAAGCCAAGCACTTTATATTATTGTGGAGGGCGAAGTAGAGATAAATGTAGATATTCGCAATGATTTTGAACACATTATCAAACTTTCTAAATATAGTTCTTTTGGTGATAATGCCCTTTTGAATAACCAAACACGCATTTTTAATGCAATTATTCAAGAAAAAAATGCTATTTTGTATGTATTACCACATTTGAGTATTCAAGAGATTTTTAAAAATTATCCTGTCATTAAAGCCAAAATTTTAGAAAATTTGGCAGAATTACAAGATGCGTATTTTAGGAATATTTGTGATACTTATAGAGAAGGAAATGGTTTTTTTGAATTACGAGAGTTATTTTTAAAAATGAATTTGGGGTTTTAAAAAGGAATTAGGGGAAAGGGAATACAAGGGAAAAGGTATCATTAGTAAGGGGAAAGGAAACAGCCAGATAGTTACGCAATGACAAAAAGGCTGTTGGCTGTTTCATTCAACATTTATCATTCAACATTCACCATTAAAAAATATGCCTTACAAACAAAATGACTGCGATTTTATGCCTAAAACCATTGCTGAATTAGAAAAAAAATTTGGTATTAGGCTTTTACTTACAGAAGATGATTATGCAGATGAAGATATAGATGAAACAAATAGTTCAACGTATTTTGTAGATAATGAGGGAGAAATTATAAGTTTGGATTTGAAGGATAAAGAAATAGAAGATATATCTTTCCTAAAAAATTTCCCATATTTAAAATATTTGAATTTGGAAAATAACAAAATTACAGATATTCAACCTTTAAAATATTTAGAAAATCTTGAAAGTTTGACACTTAATAATAATCCAATCAAAAA
>JAAFIN010000302.1 GCA_013297825.1 Cytophagales bacterium | reverse complement strand
CTAAAAATTTTATGAAAATGATAAGATTTGCTTTCCTTTAAGTTTTTTTATTATCCCAAATTTTTTAAAAATCCTCTTTTCAAGTAAATTCACTTAGAACCTTATTTTTTCAAATATTTTTTTGCATTAAAAAAAAAATATCTTAAAGAAAATCTTAAAATAAGTGTAATAAAAAAGTACCTTAAAATGCTGAAAGACTTACAAAGTTTTGAAAACTTTGCAAGTCTTATTTTTTTTGTGCATTATGAACTAAATATTTAGTAGGTTTTAGTTTTTTTGTTGTTTTCATTTTTTCTTTTATTTTTGCAGACTAAGGAATAAATAAAAGTTTATGTTGTGTTGTCATTGCGTAGCAATTTGGCTGTTATTAGCAGAAAAACAGCCAGATTCCTACGGAATGACATAGCCTTTTTACCCAATCAACTGCTTTATGCCCACTCCTCCAAGTTATGATACGCTTGAAACAGAATAATATTTTGAATTTAATGCAAACTTAGAGGAGTGGGGAAATTATTACAAAATAAAAAATTGGCTGTTCCATTTATAATCCATAATTCATAATTAAACATTCCTCTCCCATTTTTCCAATTTTTCTTTTGTTTTTTCAGAAATTTCAGGTAATTCTTCCAATTTATATTCTGATTCATAACTTGCTACAAGATTACCTTTAAGTGTAATAAGCCTTCCATCACGCAAAATGGCAATTTCTATGGGCGAATTTGGCTGTTGATTTTCTAAAAATTCAGATAAATTATTCTCTACATTGCCATTTACAGCAATTAGTTGGTCGCCAACTTGTAAGCCCAAATGATACGCAGGGCTTTCTCTACGCACAACCGTAACTTTTTTGTCGTTGCTTGCATCTAAAACCTGTTGGGTAATGCCAAGTATCATTTTTTCGGTATTTACAATTTCTAATTTTAATCCAATTTTTTCAAGAAAATCATTAAAAGGAATTTCATCTGTGCCATCAATGTATTTTTTGAAAAATTCATCAAGATTTTGATTTGTAAATATTTCTAATTCTTTTTTGAGGGAATTAGTCATAAAACCAATTTTTTGTTTATTTTCCAAAGGATTTAGATAAAAAATTTCGTACAAATGCTTCAGTAAATCCTCCATACTTTTGTCAGAATTTTCAATGATTAAAATATCCAACATCAATGCAATAACTGCACCTTTGACATAATAAGACACATTTGCATTTTCAGTATTTTCATTTGGGCGATAAAATTTTATCCACGTATCCCAACTACTTTCTGAAAGAGATTGGATTTTTGTCCCAAAATTTTTTGTAATATTTTTAATGCGTTCAAGCTGAATATTTCTAAACTTTTCAGCAGTAATAAGCCCAGCTTTTCGCATAATAATATCCTGAAAATAAGTCGTAAAACCTTCTACTTGCCAAAGTAATTCGGTGTAATTTTCATTGTCATAATCAAAATTAGTAAGGGCTTGCGGACAAAGGCGTTTTACATTCCACAAATGGAAATATTCGTGTGCAAATAATGTTACAAATTTTAAATAACCGTCTTCTGTGCGTATATTATCACGCTCAAAAATCAACGCAGTGCTAAAAAGATGCTCCAAACCACCATAACCCTTATGCACAAAATGGCTTATGGTTGTGTAATGTGTGCAGGGATTTGTCCCAAAAATATTAGTTGCAGATTGCACCACTTTTTCCAAATCGTGCCTAAAACGTGCCTCTAATTCTTCGGTCATATCCAATCCAAAAAAACAAAAACTATGTGGAATATTATTGATTTCTAACACCAAAGGTGCAGTATTATTGATTTCAATAGGACTATCCACAAGTTCATCATAATTTTTGGCAGACAATTTTTTAGTAATTTGTTTTGTATTGGCACTTTTTGGGACAATTTTTTCTAATGCGGTGTGAATATATTGAAAATCAGGCGTGTCAATTTCAATCTCAAAAGGCAAATCTCGGTATTCTTCCAAATACATAAAAGTAGATGCTCCATTGATAAAAATATGGTCTTTGTCAATCCAATTTGTCCTTACACTGTGTTCAAAACAATACACATCATACACAAAAACGATATTTTTTTCTTCATTTTTGGGTAAATTTTTGAGGTCAATTTTCCAAATATTTTTTCTTGTTTTTTGAAAAGGAATTGCGTTTTTTGCGTTATTATTTTCGTTATTTTCTCCCAATTCAAAAACTTCTACACTTTCTACATTTTTGGTATATTCACGCACAAGATACGAGCCTGGTGTCCAAACAGGCATTTTTATTTCCAAAAATTCTTTTTTGGCATAAATATTTGAAATATACATTTCTACCCTCGCATAATGCGAATGAGGAACTTTTACAGAGATTTTATAATGAATGGAAAGCATAAAGGAATTAGGAATTAAGAATTAGGAATTAAGAATTAGGAATTAAGAATTAAGAATTAGAAATTAAGGATTTATAATAAATTTTAATTTAGTTATAAAAATTTTATTTTAATTATTTTTAAAATAATTTATAATAATTCTGTAAATTTATGATAAACTCTAAAAAAATTTTTTAAAAATATTGCTATTATTTGGCTGTTTCATTTATCATTCAACATTTATCATTTATCATTTATCATTAAAATAAACCCTTTATCAGGCGGATAATCACCTAAAAGTATTTTTTGGAAAGTTTCTGAAAAAAAAGTAGTATCATTTGTTATTTCAAATGTTAATAAATTTTTGGTTTTTTCAGTAAAATTATGCCAAGCATTTGCGATATTTTCGTGAAAAATGGTATTTCCGAATGTTTCAATATATTTTTTGGCGTGTGTTGGTGCAAAGAAAAATTTGCCTTTTTTGTGATTTGGATTTTTTTGTTCTTCATTTTTTGTGGTATTTTCCCAATGTGAAGCTCCTACCAAACAATTATACACAAGATTTTCTTCAAAATAATCATATAATTTTTCGTGCAATGACAAATTCCCTGCAAAATCTACTACGCATATTTTTTCTTTTTTTGAAATTTCATCAAGATTTTCATACAAAATAGTTTTATCGTAAAGTTTAGTATTTTCCACAAAATTTTGATTTTTGGCAGAAGTAAGCCCAATAATATTTGGAAATAAACTGATTGTTTTTTCATTATTTGCTAATTGTTTTCTTTCTTTTAACAAAAAAGCTAACGCAAGCGAGGTTTTGCTTGATGCACTTGTCAAAATAATATTTTGTGCCTCAAAAAAATTATTATCCAAAAGAAAATTATCTAATAAAAATGCAGTGGTGAAAAGTGGGCGAAATGTTGCTTGAAAAGGCAAATTATTTACCTTGTAAAGTACGTCATTGGCAGTATTTACATAAAAATTATAAATCGCAGGCAAAGATTGTCGGTGTGTGCTTGTGTCCAAAAAACCATATTTTGAAACTGTTTGAGCTTCCAATTTCACATATTGAGCAAAAGGAAAATAACCATAAAAAACCTCATTTTCTTGAATATGGTCATTTTTGGATTGTATCACTTTTGCAAAACCCCAAGCTGGTATTTTGCCAAAATCCGAAAATTTATTATTTTCTATCTCATTATTATTTGGAAAAAAATCCCAATACCCCAATTTTTCGCCTGTAATTGCATAAGAAATGTTATTTGCAGTAAGCGAAAGGCATTTTATTTCTAATAAAATTTCATTGTTATCAATATTGATTTCTGGTACGTTTGTCCAAAAACTTTCTTTTGGATTACTTTTTTTTGTGATAAATTCTAACATATAAAAAGGTGTAAAGGTAAAGTAGTAAGGTGTCAGGGAAAAGTAAAAACAGCTAAAAGTAAAAAACAGTAATAAATCTGCATTTTACAAAGATTTTTTGTTTTTTTTACAAAAATTTTAAAAAATATTTTTTTATTTAAAAATAATGTTTTACCTTTGCAACAAGTTTAAAAAAAATGGCGAGGTAGCTCAGATGGTTAGAGCGTAGGATTCATAACCCTAAGGTCACGGGTTCGATTCCCGTTTTCGCTACCAAAAATAAAAAAACACTTTAATTGAAAAATTAAAGTGTTTTTTTTATTTTAAACCCCATCTAAATCCTCCCCAGAGGATAGAATTTTTTAGGGTTTTATTTTTCTAAAAACTATTTTTTTTTATTTTTTTGCTTTAATTTTAAACTTTATTTTCATTCAAAAAAGATTTTATTTTCAAAAAAAAATATATGATTATTGTAATTTCAGGTGCATCAAAAGGCATAGGAAAAGCCATTGCCATACAATTTGCTCAAAAAAAACATACATTGGTACTTTTGGCACGCGGAGAGGACACACTTTTGCAAGCAAAATACGAAGCTCAACAATTTGGTGCAGAAGTACATAGTTTTGTGTGCGATATTTCAAATGAAAATTCTGTAAAAGAAGTTATACAACAAGTTTTTGAAAAAATAGGGGTGCCTGATGTGTTGATAAACAATGCAGGTGTAGGCGGTTTTAAAACGCTTGCAAATTTTTCGGTGGAAGAATATGACAGAATGATGGACATCAATGTAAAAGGTAGTTTTTTGCTCACAAAATACATTTTGCCTGCAATGCAACACCACAAAAGAGGGCATATAATTGCGATAGCATCTGACGTTTCAAAACGTACTTTTTATAGTGGTTCGTTGTATTGTGCCACAAAATATGCTCAAGATGCAATGTTTTCAGCACTTCGCAAAGAAGTGCGACACGACAATATCAAGGTAAGTGTGGTATATTCTGGTATGGTAGATACATATTTTGAGGGAAATGTACCCTCTGACAAACCTGAGCGTCTTAGAAGTGAAGATATTGCTCAAGCGGTTGATTATATTGTTTCTGCTCCTGGTAATGTGGTAATTGATGAATTGATGATTCACCCAATACAACAAGAATATTAGGAAGTTTAAGGTTTAAAAAAAAGTTGCGAAAATATCATTTTACATTACTTAGGAATAGGAAATAAATAAAATACGACTTTGGTAATTTTTCAAAAAAGTGGTCAGACCTTCGTAAACTACGGTACAGACCATTTTTTTGAAAAATGTTTAAAAAAAAATTAGTAAGTTATTTAATT
>JAAFIN010000301.1 GCA_013297825.1 Cytophagales bacterium | reverse complement strand
GAAATTTAAAAGCCCTTTGTCAAAAGTGTCATTTACAATATGATATGCCAAAACATATTGCAAACCGTAAAAAAACGCTTTATGACAGGAAACACAAAAACCAACAAACCCTTTTTTAATCTATGCCCAAAATCCTATTCTTTGCAAAAGACATCAAAGGCAATACTTCTGAATTAGGGTTTTTGCCTTTGACTAATCTAAAAAAAAGTATTATAAAAATACTCAAAAATAAATGTGGTTATTTTTTAAATCAATCACAAAACGCCTTAATCGTTTGGGCGGTTGCAGACGATAACACCATTTGCAAGGTAAAAAAGAACTTGCAATTAGAATTATTCACATCATAAACAAAAAAAACAATCAATGGAAAATTTAATTATTTCAACTGTATTAGGCTATGTAGTTATATTTTGCACCCTAATTGCCTTAATATTTTGGCTTATTTTAGATGTTATTTTTCCTTACTTGTGTAACGGAACAATTTATATCAAAAATTGGATTGACTTTAACCGCAACAGAAAAGCATTTGAGGAATGGAGGAAAACAAAAGTATATAGCGATTATTGGCTAAAACAAGCCTTCGGATGCCTAAATGAAATAATGGAAAGTGATATTTACTTTGAAAATGAATTTTTAAAAGATAAAATATACTTTCTATATTACTTTTTAGATTATATGGTAAAAGGAATAGACCCTGAAATTAACCCAAAAATAAAATAATGAAACCCTACGGAACAAATAAAAGAGGTTCAACAAGTGGATTTCACAAGTATTCAAGGTCTGAAAAACTTTACCGAAAAACAAGAGAGGCAAAATGGCGAAAACAACGTAATATGCCTCTCAAAAAATCACACAGAAAATACGCAAAATCGCAGATTTATGAACAAATCCGACAAACGCAAACTACAATCCTTTGAAAAGGAAGCCACAAAAAGAGGCGGTTATTTGGTAGATTGTACCACAAAAGCATTTTTACAATGGTGTGATGTTAAAAATGTTGCACCTATTTATGATATTACGCACAAATGCGTTATGTGAAAAAATTTGTAATTGTGAAATAAAATTTGTAATTTTACTAAAAAAAACAATTTAATTATTATGGAATTAGAACAGTTAAAAAAAACCTTATATGAATCCTTAAATCCACCTCTAAATGAGTTGATTTGGAAGTATGGCAAGGTATCTCTAAATATAGAGGCACAACAAATTGGTAGAAATGTGAATTTTCATATTACAGTAGGACTAAAAACTTACAAACCCTCTAATTATAGAGGGTTTGATATAAAAAATGGGAGAATCATATTTGATGGTTTTAATATCAATAATGATGAAAATGCAGTTAAATTTTTTGCAGGAAAACTTCTAAAAAATATCTTAGAATATCTACAAGCAAATATTACTGAATATGATTATTTTCAAAATATTCATTATTTTATTGTAGATGAAGAAAATCAAAACTCCCCACAATACAAGCAAGCTGTGGAGGCTTTGAGTCAGTTTGTGGTTCGCTTCAAAAATTATACAAGCCCTGAGGATAAAGATTGGCAGTTTTTTAGAATAAAAGAGATAATGAAACTTATCGCAAATAAAGAAATGCATTCGGATTATCTGTACGAAATTATTTTTAAATATAATTTTATTGGTGAAAAAACGCCAACAATAGATTTTAACAATTTTTTTGTAAAAGAAAAAGATGTTGTTGTTGCAACCGAAATAGAAAAAGAAGATTATGTTTTGGCATATTTAGAAAGTCTTAATCAAAAAGAAAGAGAAGTAAAAACGGAAAAACCTACTTACACCCAAGAACAACTACAACTTTTAAAAAGTGCTATTGAAGCAAGAAAAAAAAGGAAAAACAAACAAAATAATGAATAAAACCAAATTAAACATCTTAATAATCCAAATTGCCAAAGAAACGATTAAAGACAAAATCAATAATCAAAATAATTATGGTGCAACTCTGGGCGGAATCATAGAAGTGTTTATCGCTGCACGCTTAATAAAAAAATAATCCATTTTTTTTACTTAAATACTTGCATTTTTACCAACTGCGTAATATTTTTGCAGTAATCATTTGTAGTTTAACGGTTAAAACGGTGGATTGATGGTTCTGCAGATTGTAAAAGGTTCAAGCCCTTTCCAAATGACACAAAAAGTCAACGCTTAAAGGCTGGTGGCAAACAACAAAAACACATTCAATAAAAAATAAAAAACGCCTCACTTTTAATTAAGTGAGGTGTTTTTTTATGCGTTTTAGTGTATTCTAAATTCTCCCAATTCTAAATCACATATATACAAAAAAAGAAAATCTCCTTTGTTATCTGCATCTATATAGTCAAGATGCAATACTCCAGATTGTCTTATATTTGGGTCTTGGTCAGTGGGGGAAGTTAAGCATATTCTTTCTTTGTAAAAATTTGAAAATTCCGTTTCTGTTTCAAAATTAAAACCTCGTTCAGAAAGTTTTTCTTTGAGTTTGTTTTGAATTTGGTAATTAGCATTTTCCAAAAGTTCTTTATTTTTTTGGTACATAGCAGCTTTTTGTGCTATTTCTGTTGTAAATTCCATATTTTTTGTTAAATGTGTTGTTAAA
Source organism: Cytophagales bacterium (assembly GCA_013297825.1). Lineage (GTDB taxonomy): Bacteria > Bacteroidota > Bacteroidia > Cytophagales > Microscillaceae > JAAFIN01. The sequence goes on along the minus strand of JAAFIN010000301.1, from coordinate 2,508 downwards.
AATTAAAATAAGTGAGGTGTTTTTTTATTGTTAAACTAAACCTTAAACCATTTTTCAATTTGAATAACTTCATCAAAACTACTTTCAATAACCTCACAAGTAATGTTATTTGAGTTGTTTTTAGGTTTAGGTTGAGTATCTTGTAATTGAAAACTATCTACAATAGACCCATTTGGGTGTAAAACAATTACTTTTTTATTAGGTGGTTTATTTTTTAATGTTTTTTTTGGCATATTATTGATGTTTTTTATTGTAAATTACCAAATTTGAAAGTTGCTTTGTTGTTTTCAAAAGAAGTTTCAAATTCATCATTTATACTTCCAATGAATATTCCTTTGTTGGTATTATCCACAAAATCAATATAAAATTCGCTATAATTCATTTGTCCTTTGTCAGGGAACACTCTTTGCACGTGGTTTTTACAGAAATCAAAAAACGCTTCTTGTGTTTCAAAAGTAAAGCCTAATTCAGAAAGTCTGTTTTTGAATTGTTGCTCTCTTTTTTGGTTTAATTGCAAAGCTATTTTTTTCGTAACTTCCTGCATTAAACTATGCGTTGGTTGTGGGAACGAACGTAATAATTCTGGGTTTATTTTAAGCATATTTTTTATGGGTTTTAGTGTATTCCAAACTCTCCTATAAGAATTGTTATTTTTTTGTTATGTTTAACATTTTATTGTGAAATAGCAGTTTATTTTTCTGGGTAATAAGTTAAAAAAGTGATTTCGTAAATTTCTGTAAGGAAAATTTCGTTGTCAATCATAATTTCAAAACTATTCCAACCATCAAGGTCTTCATAAACATTCATTGATAGCCTACTATCACAAAAATCTAAAAGCTCTGCTTTTACTTCAAAAACAAAACTTTGTTCTTCAAGCCTTTTTTTGAATTGATGTTCAATATGAAAAGCTATATTTGATGTTATTTGTTCGGTAGCTTTTACGTTCAAAGTATTATCAAGGGTTGAAATTATATTTTTTGTGATATTTTCAATGAATGTACTTTTTTTTATCATAGTAATTTCATTGTTTCCAATTTGAAAGAAGCCACTTGTATTACCTCTTTCAATGTTTATTGCTTTTTTTTGGAAATCTACTTTATCATTTGCGATAATAATAAAACCTTGAAATTCTTCAACTATAAAGTTTGGGTATTCAAGTTTAATATTTTCAATATTTTTAAATTTCATAGTGTTTTTGGGATTTGAGGTAATTTTAATAATCCATCAAAGCTGAAAAAATAGCTTCTATAGCTACAAGATTATTTTCTTTATCAAATTCATTGAAAATAAGTTCTTTTTCATCATTATGGAAGATATGATACGCTTTATCTTGTCCATCAGAAGCAACAAAATCTATGTCTAATTTTGGAAACAATTCAATGATTTTTTTAAAAATTGGCAAAGGGCAATACCAAGCTGTAGTAAAAGTTATTTTTACAAAGTTTTTTTCCTTTTGGACAACAGCGTTAAGAGCGTTCCATTTTGTCCCAAAATTTTTAATACTCCAATCCATAGTATATTCTCCTGTTGTGTCAGGTATGATTTTACTAAAACAGAATTCAGTGTTTTCACCTTTGACAAATTGACAAAGTTTTTCTCTGATATCTTCATCACCATAGAATTTTAATGAAGAATAAGCATAATTTGGCATATTTTTTTATGGGTTTTATTTTGTAAAATTACGAAAATTATTCGTGGAAATCAAGAGATGGATGGGTCGTTTTTTTTATCTAATATTTTCCTTGCTCTTTCTTCAAGCCCTTCGCTTAATACGTGAGCGTACCTTTGCGTTATGAGTACATTTTTATGACCCAATAGCTTTTGAACGTCAGTAATAGCAAGCCCTTGTCCCAGCAAATGTGTAGCATAACTATGTCTTGCGCTATGGAAAGTAATTGCCTTCCATAATGGAATAGTTTCCTCAACTTTATTTATGCCAATGTATTTGGTAAGCGTTACTTGTTCTTCAAAAAATTTAGAATTTTCAAGAATTTTTTCCAAAATACGAGAATTTATTGTTTGACCTGCGTTTGCAAAAGGAATAATTTTTGTGTTGTGGTTTGTTTTTTCATTTTTGTATCTTTTAATAATTTCAAGACAAATATTATTGAGTGGTATTTCAATTACTTTATTTGTTTTTTGTCGTGTGATGGAAAAAGTATTTCTTGTGGTAATGTTACTAATTTTCATATTATTTATTTCAGTTTTTGCCAAACCTGTATAAAATGAAAATATAAATAAATCTATTGTTTTACGGAACGATTTTTCCGTCAAAAAGAAACTTTTTTTTGAGCTTTCATAAATTTTTATTTTTTCTTTTGGGAAATCCATTTTATAAAGATTTATTGCTTGTTCTTCTGAAAAAACTATATCTTTTTCAGGAGGTTTTTTCAAAAATCTCCAAAGCCTAAGTTTTGGGTTATCAACGATAAAATCTGTGTAATCTAAAAAATATTGAAGTGTAGTTTTTATTTTTGAAATGTAGATATTTGTAGTGCTGTTATTTAA